>NZ_BADU01000057.1:0-73437 GCF_000239875.1 Pseudoalteromonas sp. BSi20311
TTTTTATGTTATTTATTAAAATTAGCTAGCCAGTGCTGCTTTTACTTTATCACGGTAACTTCTACTTACTTTAAGCTCTTGTCCGTTATCTAACACTAATAAATATTCACCACTAACCTGAGTTACCAGCTTGCTAATTTGTTTGGTGTTAACAATCGCGCTGCGATGAACACGTACAAATAAGCTTGGATCTAATTCTTGTTCAAGCTCTTTCATGGTTTTACGTAATATATGCGTTTGCCCATCTTGGCAATGCAGACACATGTAATCACCTGCCGCATCTACCCACTGTATAGTAGCAACGGGTACTCTGACAATTTCGCCCTGCTCTTTTACGGCCAATGACTCAGGATAACGACGATCTGTAAGGGTATCGCCTGTGGCCAATTTCTTTAAAATTTCTTCGCAGTTATTGCCTGTTATCCCTGCTACGAAACTCGCTAGTTTTTTCTTATGGGCGTTATCCTGCTGAGTTTTTAAATAGGTATGCACTTTTTCTACCGCCTGTTTTAATCTGTTATCATCAACGGGTTTTAAAATGTAATCTAAAGCATGAATTTCAAATGCTTTAACAGCAAAGTGATCAAACGCCGTAACAAACACAATGGCAGGTAAATCTTTACTGCTTTCACTTAAAGCACGTGCGACTTCAAAACCGTTCATACCAGGCATTTGAATATCAAGAAAGACAAGATCAATTTTTTCGTTTTTACAACTTTCAATCGCATCAAAACCTGAGCTACACAGTTTGATCACTTCAATATCAGAAAACTCTTCAAGCCTGACGGCTAAACCTTTACGTGCTAATGGTTCATCATCAACAATAAGCGTTTTTATTCTTGTCATTTCTTCACAGCCTTCTCAAACGGGACTCGCAGATTAACTTTTAATCCACTTGGCGTATTATGTGATAATACAAACGAGTAATTATTTTCGTAGAGCGTTTTTAATCTGTCTCGGGTGTTTGCCACCCCTACGCCTTGTGCATTAACTAACTGACCATTTTCAATATCAGTGCCAGGCCCATTATCGCCCACTTCAAGTAATAATTCATTAGCAAAAACTTGCGCTTTTATATCAATAACACCACCTTCTGACATATGGGCAATGGCGTACTTAATGGCATTTTCGATGATCGGTTGTAATATTAAGCTTGGCACTAATGCTTGTTTGGCCTGCTCACTCACGTCCACATTAACTTGTAAGCGCTCATCAAAACGTACACGTTCAATTTCTAAATAGAGCATTAATGCATGTAACTCTTGCTCCAGCGGCACTTTTTTAATTGGATCAGTATTAAGCGTATAGCGTAAAAAGTCACTCAATTTAGATACCATCAAGTTAGCATCTTTATTTTCTTTTACCAAAACTAAGGTTGATATTGCATTGAGCGTATTAAACAGAAAATGAGGATTTAGCTGGTATCTAAGCATTTTTAACTGCGCTTCGTGCGCCATTGTGGTCGCTTTTAAGGCTTTTTGACGTTCACTTTGTAATAACTGGTAATACTTAACCCCAAAGTACAAACCACTCCAACACAAAATAATATAAACAGAATCAAGTCCTTGTTGTAAATAATAAAACCATTCTTCAGGACGGTATCCGTGGCGATAAATTTCCCACAGGTTAAACTTTTGCACCACGGCCCATAATGTACCGGTTATATAAGAGGCGCCAAATACAACAATAATTAATACCCAAGGTGAGGCATTCCAAATTTTGCGATAAATATAACGCAGAGGCACAGTCATTAAACAGCCCGCATAGGCGTTTAGTAAAATAACGAATACGTAAATATCACGCATTTCGAATACTTTAGAACCAATATAGTTAACTAACGCATAACCTATCCAGCCTGCAATTTGCAAAAGCCAGAAAAAACGTTGTCTGTTATCAATTAAAGACTGCCAATTCAAAATTAATTATTACCTTGTAAATTTGTGACTATTATATCGATTTATCGTCAGGTATAGCACTACCAACTGTCTTACTTTTTAATAGCCCTATCGCAAACAATAAATTAAATAAATGCAGGATGGATGTTCAGTTCTGGTTTAGTTGTTACGTTGAACAGGCTAAAACTCGTGTTGCAATTACCCCTTGCGGATGGTTTAAAGCGCATAAAAAAAGCGAAAGGAATTCACCTTTCGCTTATCAATGTTTACTTTTATTTTTTAAGCAAGCTTATCTGAAGCAACTTTATAAGTCGGATCTTCAATTACGTTCACTTCAACTAAGTCACGTGCTTTATGAAGTAGTTCTGTACAGTCTTTACTTAAGTGACGCAAGTGCAGCTTTTTACCCGCTTTATTGTATTTGTCAGCTAAGCTGTCGATGGCCTCAATCGCACTATGATCCGCAACGCGACTGTATTTAAACTCAACAATCACATCTTTAGGGTCATTCTTAACATCAAATAAATCAGCAAAGTTTTTAACCGAACCAAAAAATAAAGGCCCATGTAGCTCATACACTTTTGAACCTTCTTTATCAATATAGTTAGTTGTGTAAATATGTTTTGCATGCTGCCATGCAAACACTAACGCAGAGACAATAACACCTACACACACCGCAATCGCAAGGTCGGTAATAACCGTTACACCCGAAACTAATACAATTACAAAAGCATCAGATAAAGGCACGCGTTTCATCATTTTGAAACTCGCCCATTCAAACGTACCCAGCACCACCATAAACATAACCCCAACTAATGCGGCCAGTGGAATCATTTCGATTAAGCTTGAAGCGAAAATAATAAATGCAAGTAACATCAATGCTGCACTAATACCTGATAAACGCGAACGCCCACCTGAATTAATGTTGATCATAGATTGGCCAATCATGGCACAGCCACCCATTGCACCAAAGAAACCACATGTGACGTTGGCCGCACCTTGGCCAATACATTCTTTATTAGAATGGCCACGGGTTTCTGTAATTTCGTCAATCAAGCTTAGCGTTAACAGCGATTCAATTAAGCCAATTGCTGCAAGAATAAGCGCATATGGAAAGATAATTTGTAGTGTTTCTAGGTTAAAAGGGACCATAGGAATATGAAACTGTGGTAAGCCACCGGCAATGGTTGCAGCTTCATTTCCTGTCATGCCTTTTAAGAAATCAAGTACTGTACGCGCTTCTAAATCAAGACCAATCACTAAACCCGTTACAGTAACAATAGCAACCAGTGATGAAGGCACTGCGGTAGTTAATTTTGGTAAAAAGTGAATAATTGCCATCGTTAGCGCCACTAAACCTAACATGATGTAAAGCGCACTGCCCGTCATCCACATTTGGCCGCCAGCACCATCAGGCACTTTAAACTGTCCAAGCTGGGCTAAAAATATAACAATCGCTAAACCGTTAACGAAACCGAGCATAACAGGATGCGGAACCATACGAATAAATTTACCGAGCTTAAATACCCCAGCCAATATTTGTAGTAGTCCCATCAGCAACACAGTGGCAAATAGGTATTCCACTCCGTGATCAAGTACTAAACTTACCATCACAACCGCTAATGCACCGGTTGCACCCGAAATCATACCCGGACGACCACCAAAAATAGCCGTAATTAAGCCCACAATAAATGCGGCGTATAAACCAACAAGAGGTTCTACATTTGCAACAAAGGCAAATGCAACAGCTTCTGGGATCAAGGCAAGTGCCACTGTCAATCCAGAGAGAATATCGTTTTTAGCAGAGCTTGGCGCTCTGCTGAGTAAGTTAAACATTGAGTTCCTCAGTTTTATTTCGCTAACAAAAAAAGCGCTAGATTTTATCAAATTAGCGCTCATTTCACAATTATAGTTAATTCAGCCTGTGTGTTTTTAGCTGCTTAGTAAAGTTTAAAGTGGCAGTGCCGTGCTTCGTTTAACACACGTCATGGTCACATTAGAATGAACCTCTTGTACATATTCTAAGCTAAGCAAGTTATCGCGTACAAAGTGCTCATAACCTTCTATGCCTTGAGAAATAATACGCAACATAAAGTCCATAGTGCCAGCCATGGTGTAACATTCAGTCACTTCATCATAGCTAAGTATTAATTTTTCAAACTCAGCTAAATTCTTTTTACCATGGTTTGATAAACGTACATGGGCGTAAACCAACATATCAAAGCCCAGCTTTTTTTCATCAAGCAATGCGACTTTACTTTTGATGTAGCCATCTTGTTCTAATTTAGCAATACGACGCCAACAAGGAGACTGAGAAAGTCCGACTTTGTCTGCAATCTCAGCAGTTGATAAACTTGCATCTTGTTGTAAAAGTGCCAATATTTGGCGATCTACGTGATTTAGAGACATTTTATTTCTTATTTATCTAATAAATTGGTTAAATTATACAGCCTTTTTAAAAAGCAGTCTGCTTATTTTTAACAAATATACACATCAACCAAACTGGCCACTTACAAATGGGTTAGTAGCCTGTTCATGAGCAACATGGGTGTTGTCACCATGGCCACTTAAAATTGCAGTGTTCGGTGGTAATGTCATGATATGTTGCATTATAGAGTCGATTAGCTGCTTGCTGTCGCCTTTAGGAAAGTCGGTACGCCCTATTGAACCTTTGAAAATAACATCCCCGACGATAACCGTATTGTGTGCTTGTTGATAAAACACAACATGGCCAGGCGTATGCCCTGGGCAATGAAGTACTTTAAACTCAAGCTGCCCAACCTTGATACTATCACCATGGGCTAACCATTCATCAGGATAGAAGGAGTTAATCGGTTTAAAGCCAAACATAGTGGCTTGCATCGGTAAATTGTCGAACCAAAAACGTTCATCCTCATGGGGACCAATCATTTTTACCTTGTGTTGCTCGCGTAAATTATGCGCAGCGCCTACATGATCTAAATGCCCATGGGTTAACCAAATCGCTACTAATGATAAATTATGCTGCTTAAGTGATGCATTAATTTTGTTAGTATCACCGCCAGGGTCAACCACAACAGCTTGCTGGGTTTGTTCACATACTATAATGCGGCAATTTTGCATAAACGGGGTTACGGGAATAGTGATTATTTTCATCTTATATTTCTTTATCTTTTTGTGCTGGAATAACTATATTCTCTTCGTATGACATTAAAACTGGGTATTTCAAATAAGCTTGATCATAAAATGGGCTATGCTCATATAACCAATTTAAACGTGCATCAGCGTTCTTAGCAAAGTCTTTATCCTGGTTTACTTTTTTATCAAATTCTTGGGCTAATTTGGGGTCATCAGCAAGCATTTTTTCAGCAAACGGTATCAAAGCATAATTTTCCATATATTCAGTGCGCTGAAAAATAGTATTAAACTCCCCCCAAGCAAAAAATGAATCTGGTGCTTCAGGATGTAGCAAGTGGACAGCTAACTCTCCTGCCTTTTGCTGCGTACTCACTTCAAACCAACCATCTAAATCCACATTTGTAGCTGGTACATAATCAAAACTAGCCGACACTCTAAAACGCCCTTCAAATGGCGCTTTATCAAAACTATATTGCGCTACTTTTGCCATTTTTAATGGCTGAGTGTTGGCACCACTGAGCTTATTAACTGACACCCCATGCAGGGCTAATTTCTCAATAATATCGGTGTAAACAGGTGGAATAAAGAATGATTTTGGTACTTCAACCGTGTGCTGCACCTCTTTTTGCCAAAAAATAGGTAGCTTGTCATAACCCTGTTTTTTACCCAAATAGCTTACTTCTTGTTGATTAGACAATGGGCTCAGGCTTTTAGAATAAGCAATACCTTTAAACGCGATATGATCAGGCTGCTCAGAATAACCACGCTTAACAATTAATTGCTTAGGAACAAATTCTTGTTCTTTTTTTACTGCATTAGCGAGTTTATCTTTATGCGCTGATAATGCTTCAATAGCACCATCTATAAACACATAAGTCCCTAACACGCGTTGTTTGTATGGCTTTAAAGAATGGTTTTCAACTAAAATGGTAGGCAATGACTTTAAATCACCCCACCCGTTTGAAAACCGCGGTGTGGCAACCCAACCGGCCAGCCCTGATTTAAATTCTTGCTTATCCATAACAAACACTAAAGGGCCCGGAATATGGCCTTGCTCAGTGAGGGTTTGATCAATCATTGGTTTAAAATAACGGTTAAGCGCATCTGAAATGGCAGGCGACTCGCTAGCAAATACTGGGTTATAGCCATAGGTTACATCGTATTGGTAATCAGCCCCATCAGTGACGTGTACGTCAATATACAAATTCGGATTATAATCATTAATTACTTGAAGGACGCTTTTAACCTCTGGCGTATCAAGCTTAGTGTAATCACGATTTAAATTAAGATTATTTGCGTTTGTTCTAAAACCCATTTTTACAGGGCCACGCTGATTAATACGATTAAACGCACTACTACGCTCGTGACCATCAACGTTTAATATTGGGATAAATAAAATGTTTACCTTTTTTAATATATCGCGTCGTTTACCCGTAGCAATGTCTCTAAGCAGCATAAACATCGCATCTTTACCATCAATCTCACCAGCGTGAATACCAGCCTGAATAAGCACGGTTGGTTTGGTGCTATTGGCCATTTGCCCCGCATTAAAAAAACCTTGTTCGCTGGCAATCAACATTTTTATTGCTCGTTTACTATTACTATAGCCAATCGTTTTTGATTTAAATTGAGTGGGATTCGCCGCCACTAATCTATCAACAAATGCCATGGTATTAGCATAATTGGGAGACGAGACTCCTGCAGAAATTTCAAAGTCTGTGGTTAAGGGTCCCTGTTGTTGCAATAGTGAGGTACTACTACCTTCCCATGGCAATAATGGCGGTAAATGATTGCTATTTGCCATACTTGCAGATAAAACCAATAAACTTATAAACATATACTTCTCTAACAAACCCATTAATTAAGAAAAATTATAGCAATTAAACTTTTCTAGTTGCCAAAACTGCGGTGGTTCAACAAAAAAATACAGCCAACGGCATTTTTAGTTGCAGCCCAGCCACGCTATCAACATCTACTGAATAAAAAGGGCTAATAAGTACCTAAAAAAACGAACACACAACGGTAATAAATAAAGGAAAAAGCCTACAAGCGCATAAAAAAGATAATAAATTATAGGCACAAAAAAAGGAGCCATGGGCTCCTTTTCATTACTTATACAAAAACTTAAGCTGCCGCTAGGCCTTCTTTTGCTTTTGCTACAAGCGCTGCGAATGCAACTTGGTCGTAAACAGCGATATCTGCAAGGATCTTACGATCGATTTCTACAGATGTCTTTTTAAGACCATTGATAAAACGGCTGTAAGACAGACCATTTTGACGTGAAGCAGCATTGATACGTGCAATCCATAGTTGACGGAAAGTACGTTTCTTAGCACGGCGGTCACGGTAAGCGTATTGACCCGCTTTAGTAACAGCCTGGAAAGCTACGCGGTAAACACGTGAACGTGCTCCGTAGTAACCTTTCGCTTGTTTTAAAACTTTTTTGTGACGTGCACGTGCGACAACGCCGCGTTTAACTCTTGCCATTTCTAAAAACCCCTATTAAGCGAATGGTAACATACGTGAAACTAGACCATGGTCATTTTTATGAACCATCATCTTAGGACGTAGGTGTAACTTACGCTTAGAAGTTTTCTTAGTCAGAATGTGACGAAGATGCGCTTGTTTACGCTTGAAACCGCCAGAAGCAGTCTTTTTGAAACGCTTAGCTGCGCCTCTGTGACTTTTTAGCTTGTAAGCCATTGCAATAACTCCAATTGTATTGCTTTAAATTTAGTAAGAAGGCGTGAGATATATTGCTATAGCTCCACTTTAAAGGCCTAACTTACTGCTATGTTCCGGTGAAAACCCGATATAAATACCGCAATTTTACTTTAAAACCGGTTAACTCAGGTGGACATTTTCACATCACTTGCAAACCTGAGCTAAATTCGGTGCGTATTATCGCCTAATTATTACTTTTTAGCAACCGGTGCCATCATCATAACCATTTGACGACCTTCAACACGATTTGGGAAAGACTCAACAACTGCTAACTCTTCTAAATCGGTTTTAATACGGTTTAATAATTCGATACCAATTTCTTGGTGAGCCATTTCACGACCACGGAAGCGGATAGTTATCTTAGCTTTATCGCCAGCTTCTAAGAACTTACGTAAGTTGCGCAGCTTAACCTGATAATCGCCTTCATCCGTTCCCGGACGGAATTTGATTTCTTTAATCTGGATTTGCTTTTGCTTCTTCTTCTGCTCTTTTAGTTCTTTGCTTTTTTCAAAGATGAACTTACCGTAGTCCATAACCTTACAAACAGGCGGCTCAGCGTTTGGACTGATCTCTACAAGATCAACACCCGCTGCATCAGCCATAGCTTGCGCGTCTTTTAATGACTGAATTCCAGCTTGTTCGCCGTCGATGTCGATTAAACGAACTTCTAGCGCTGTAATTTCTTCGTTAATACGATTTTTTTGAGCTGTTTGTTGCCCTTTCTTGCCGCCTCTAATGGTACGTTCCTCCAAGAATATCAATAATATAAGCGTGTAGTTGGCCGTTTGTGATTGCCCTACACGCTCGATTTTTACTGTCGATTTTTGATTTCTTCACTGATTTTAGCGATAAAATCATCGACATTAAATTTGCCTAGGTCTTCACCTGTGCGAGTTCGTACTGCTACTTCTTGTTGTTCAACTTCTTTATCGCCAACAACCAGTAAGTAAGGAATACGCTTAAGTGTATGTTCTCGGATTTTAAAGCCAATCTTCTCATTTCTCAAGTCAGCAGCGGCTCTAATTCCAAGTTTATTTAATTTTTGTACAATTTCCTGCACATAAGGTGCTTGTTTATCGGTGATATTCATAATCACCACTTGCTTAGGCGCAAGCCACGTTGGGAATAAACCAGCGTACTCTTCTGTTAAGATACCGATAAAGCGCTCAATAGACCCTAAAATAGCGCGGTGTATCATAACAGGTGTGCGACGTTCGTTATTTTCAGCTACATAAGTGGCGCCCAAACGACCCGGTAATGCAAAATCTAGTTGCACTGTACCACACTGCCACGCTCTGTCTAAGCAATCGTACAAAGTAAATTCAATTTTAGGGCCATAAAACGCCCCTTCACCTGGTAAATAATCAAATTCAATGTCATTTGCTTTAAGTGCGTCAGCAAGTGCAAGCTCTGCTTTGTCCCACATTTCATCTTCGCCAATACGTTGCTCTGGGCGAGTTGAAAGTTTAACAACAATTTTTTCGAAACCAAATGTTTCATAGGTATCGTAAACCATTTTAATACAGGCCGATACTTCATCCATGATTTGCTCTTCTGTACAAAATACATGCGCATCATCTTGGGTAAAGCCGCGTACACGCATTAAACCGTGAAGTGCGCCTGATGGCTCGTTACGGTGACAACAACCAAACTCAGCCATACGCAGTGGTAAATCACGGTATGATTTTAAACCTTGGTTAAAAATTTGTACGTGGCCTGGGCAATTCATTGGTTTAATTGCGTATTCACGCTTTTCAGATTCAGTGGTAAACATCGCCTCTGAATATTTTTCCCAATGCCCTGATTTTTCCCACAAAGAGCGATCCATCATCATTGGACCTTTCACTTCTTCGTATTGGTACTCACGTAATTTTTCACGCACAAAGTCTTCTAGCTCGCGGTAAATGCTCCAACCATCGTTGTGCCAAAATACCATGCCTGGCGCTTCTTCTTGCCAGTGCCATAAATCAAGTGCTTTACCAATACGACGGTGATCACGTTTTTCAGCTTCTTCTAAACGCTTTAAGTACGCTTTAAGTTGTTTTTTATCGCCCCACGCTGTGCCGTAAATACGCTGCAGCATTTTATTTTCAGAATCACCACGCCAGTATGCACCTGCTACCTTCATAATTTTGAAGTTTTGACAGAATTTCATGTTAGGAACGTGTGGTCCACGACACATGTCTACATATTCTTCGTGGTGGTATAAACCTGGGCGATCATCTTGAGCAATATTTTCGTCAAGAATTTCTATTTTGTATGTTTCGCCACGCGCCGCAAACGTGTCGCGTGCTTCTTGCCAGCTAACGGTTTTTTTCACTACATCGTAGTTTGTTTTTGCAAGCTGTAGCATACGTTTTTCAATGGCATCAAGATCATCTTGAGATAACGAATGTTCCATATCAATATCGTAGTAAAAACCGTTATCAATTGTTGGACCAATCGCCATTTTTGCATCAGGGAAAAGTTGTTTAACAGCATGACCAATTAAGTGCGCACACGAGTGGCGAATAATCTCTAGACCATCGTCGTCTTTTGCGGTAATGATCTCAAGACGAGAATCGTCACTAATTAAATCACACGCATCTACGCGTTCGCCATTAACACGACCCGCAATGGTGGCTTTAGCAAGACCTGGGCCTATATCGTTTGCTACATCAAGTGTGCTTACAGGGTTTTCAAAACTACGCTGACTACCGTCAGGAAGAGTAATAACTGGCATTATAAATCCTTACATACAGTGGTGACACCTACAATGTATCACGTGTATTTTAATTAATTAAATGAGAATGACTCGACAACGCTTTTACGAATAAGCATTGACTATTTTTCGCCGACAAAGGCTAATGTAGGTGCTGAGTCTGCTCAACTACAAGAGAGTTATTGTCGCGTGCTGCAGCATTAATTACAAGTTTTAAGCTATTAAAAACCACCCAATTTTACCATAAAAGTGCAATTAATAACGTTTAATAGGAGTCTGTTGGCTTTCTATATTAGGATTTGTTCAATCTAGGGGCGATTTAGTTAAAGCCCGGGAGCTATCACCTGGCGCTAAGTAAAAAATTGAGCAACGCTCACACCTATTTAAAGTAAACAAACCATAGCGCTGTCTTGGCTAAAAAAAGGAGGGCTGCATATTTAGCCGCAAAGATAAACAGACCTTGTTACATCAAAATGACGAATGGACGTTAAGCGCTAACAAAAACACCACTGTAAGTGCTTAAACTCGCATTTTAATGCGTGTTGCGTATAATAACGGGTAATTAAGTTATAGTAGAGATTAGCAATGAGAACATGTGGTGTAGAAATTACCGGTAGTGATGTACTACTTTGTATTTTAAGTAAAGATAATGACGTTTTTGATATTCGTGATGTGCGCCAAACACGCTTTACCTTAGGTAACGGTAACGACACTGAAGTAATGCGTAAGTTTCAGTTTGATTTTGCCAAGTTAATGCAAGATTACCAAATTGATTCGGTTGCCATTCGCGAACGCCAACCTAAAGGTAAGTTTGCTGGCAGCGCTAAAGGATTCAAAATGGAAACCGCTATTCAGTTAATCGATAATCTCGATGTACGCGTGTTTTCAACCACCGAAATAAAAGAACAAGTAAAACGTAATCCGATACCTATCGCGTTTGAAGACACCGGTCTTAAAAAGTATCAAGAAAATGCATTTGTTAATGCTTACGTTTACATCATGAAAAAAACGTATCGCAGCGACGAAATGTAAATTAATTACACCCTTATAAAAACGCGTATTCGCTAGAGAGTACGCGTTTTTTTGTCTTTAAATTCTACATAAAAACAGTAATACCAATTCGCTTAACTAAGTGATCTAATTTGAGGGAGGAAAATCGTGTCGATATCAAAGCAAAAATTTCGTTAGTTAGTTGTTCTAAATGAGAAATTTTTAACACAGTTAGCGTCTGATTTGCCCCCTCAAAATGGTTTAGTATTATTGCCGATTGGTATAATACATTAGTCTAACCCTCTTCCTTTTGTCGACAATTCGTGTTTATTTAAACAGCAGGCCTCTCAAAAATAAAAACATGGAGTATGTCATGAAAGCGACACAAAAAGTGATAAAAGAAGTAGAGAAAATAAACACTATACCGCTATCAAGCAGCTATTTTAAAGGAATTCAGAGCACACCATTAGTAGAACAAACCATAGGCGAATACTTTGACGCCATTGTCGACAATAACCCAGACGCTCTGGCCGTAGTCGTTGCCCATCAAAATATACGTTTAAGCTATAAGCAATTTCAACAGCAGATTAATCAACTTGCTATGGGGTTACTGGCTTTAGGGGTAAAACCTGGTGAACGGGTCGGTATTTGGTCACCGAACAATATACAGTGGTGCTTAACACAATTTGCCACCGCTAAAATAGGTGCCATTATGGTATGCATTAACCCAGCTTACCGCCCTAGTGAACTGCAATATGCACTAAACAGTGTGGAATGCTCTACGCTTATAACCGCCACTGAATTTAAAGGCAGCCACTATATTAATATGCTGCAAAGTTTAGCGCCTGAGCTTAGCGGTTGTAACAAAGGTGAGTTAACCGCAGTCAAATTACCCACTTTAAAAAATGTAATTTGTATTGGTGATGAACCCGTCGATGGGATGTTTTCCTTTAATGAGGTTATGAGCATGCCCACCGATGCACATAAATTAGAACTGCAAGCGGTGGCCAAAACCCTCGATTGCAATCAAGATATCAATATTCAATTTACCTCTGGCACAACAGGAAACCCTAAAGGGGCTACGTTGACGCATAAAAATATATTGAATAATGCGCTTTTAGTCGCACAAGCTATGCACTTTACTGAGCGCGATAAGCTCTGTATTCCTGTTCCGCTATATCACTGCTTTGGCATGGTATTAGGCAGTTTATTGTGTGTCAGTAAAGGGGCCGCTGCAATTTATCCAAGTGATTCTTTTGATCCAAAAACTACATTAGAGGTGGTACAACAAGAAAAATGCACCGGCCTTCATGGTGTACCCACTATGTTTATAAGCGAGTTAGAGCTTAATAACTTTAACGAGTATGACTTAAGTACACTGCGAACGGGTGTTATGGCAGGCTCAACTTGTCCTGAACAGGTGATGCGTAAAGTACAAACACTCATGAATATGAATCAGGTGGTAATTGCCTATGGGCAAACAGAATGCAGCCCAATTAATAACATTACCGAAACCGACTCTTCTATTGAGCGTCAAGTCACTACGGTTGGCCGAGCACTTGCACACACCGAAGTAAAAATCATTGATGAAGTGGGTGACATTCAAAAAATCGGGCAGCCTGGTGAAGTATGTAGCCGTGGGGCCGGCATTATGCGTTGCTACTGGAATGATGAAGAGAAAACCAAAGCCACTATCGACAATGACGGCTGGCTGCACTCGGGCGATTTAGGGGTAATGGACAGTGAGGGCTTTGTCAGCATTGTTGGCAGAATTAAAGACATGATTATTCGTGGTGGTGAAAACATTTATCCGCGTGAAATTGAAGAAGTGCTTTACACCTATCCGGGTATACAAGACGCCGCTATTTTTGGTATTAGTGATGAAAAATTTGGCGAAGAAGTCTGTGCTTGGATCCAGCCTAAAGAAGGTGAAGTGCTTGATGAGCAAGCAATTCGTCTGTTTTTAAAGGACAAACTTGCCTACTTTAAACAACCTAAATACATTCGCTTTGTTGAAAATTACCCGATGACGGTAACCGGCAAATTGCAAAAATTTAAAATGCGTGAACAAATGCAAGAAGAGCTCGCCGAGTCTGCATTTTCGTAATCCGATTCAATGCGAAGCACTATCAGCTTAGTGCTTTGCATTGTCTTACTCAATTTCAGGTTGTTTAGGGTCAACAAAATCGGTAATACTGATATTTCGTCCTGCATTTTTAGCTTTATAAACCCCTACATCAGCAGTTGCTAACAATGATTTTATTGAAGGTCTGTATGTAGTGTATTTATCAATTGCAATACCAGCAGAGACAGTAATACGGTTAAAAGGTGAATATTGGTGTGCAATGGGGTCGTCTGCGAAGCGTTTAGGTAAGTCATTCAACCAGTCTAGCTCATTCGCTTGCAATGTTTTTACCAATATGAATTCTTCACCACCAAAACGCACCACAATATCAGCGTCACAATGCTTTAATCGGTTTGCTACTGCTATTAGTACGTTATCTCCCTCTAAGTGGCCGTAGTTATCGTTATATTTTTTAAAATAGTCGATATCAATCATTGCTAACCCTAAATATTGTGATGGCGCTAACTTGTTAATTAATGCTTTACTGCGCCTATCAAAACTATGCCGATTATGCATACCTGTTAACTGATCGGTGTTGGCTTTTTCCGTTTCAAATAACTCCGCTTTATATTGCTTTCTTAATAAGGTATCTAGTTGATATTGCACAATAGCCAATACAATCACCATGCTAAAATAAAAATAAAGTGTCCATATAATCGAAGTAGAAGAAAAAAGCTCAATAAATATCAAGGCAATGCCGATTATTGACCATAAAACCAGTTTATGTCCTAAGTGCAGCATCGGTATGGCTATAAATGCAGCCGCTACAAGCATAGGCCCTCCCTCTTTCAACTCACCGTAACGCTGAACATATACCCAGAAGAAATAACTAAATAAAAAACAAAATAAAACCGCATAACTAAAAAAGCGCGAATGTAAGTACTCTGAACTTAGTGTTTTATTTATAATAATGAGGACTATCGATAACAACACCATAGTTACGCGTAAAATTGTTATGGTTGAATTGGCAGGCTCTTGTTGATTAAGCCAAGACATAAAAATAAAAGACAATAAAAACAGTGTTACTAGATAGAGTGATGCATCAGCAAGACGCATTGAGCTTTTATTGAGTTGATTTTGGAAGTTGTGCTCTGTTGCACTTGAAAAATAAAAAACTGCGGGAATAAGACGCACCTGCACTCTCCTTAATAAGCTCACTTATCCTTATCCACACTATAGTTTATTGTTATTAATTAGCGAGTTAAATTTACCTTATTAAATAATATTATACATTACTTTTGCTATATCCTGAACAATCCCTATTCAGGGTATAAAGAATAAAAGTAGAGAGTTAATTAAATAGCCGAGGCGCTACTATACAACGCCTTGTTCAATCATTGCATCGGCTACACGTCTAAAACCGGCGATGTTAGCGCCTAGTAATAGATTACCGGGCTGATCAAATTCTTTTGCGGTATCGCTTGCTGTTGTGAAAATATCTTTCATTATTTGTTTGAGCTTTTCATCTACTTGCTCAAATGTCCAGCTTTGCATACTGGCATTTTGCGCCATTTCTAGTTGGCTGGTTGCCACGCCACCTGCATTTGCTGCTTTGCCAGGTCCATAAGCAATTTTTGCTTCTATGAAACAATCAATCGCTTCTTTGGTTGAAGGCATATTTGCTCCTTCACTGACTAAAGTACAGCCATTTTCAAGTAGTGCTTTTGCATCCGCTTGGGTTAATTCATTTTGTGTAGCACAAGGAAAAGCCGCATCCGCACTGTAACGCCATACCGCATGACCATCCTGAGGGTACTCATCGCGAGGCGTATACTTTGCCTGAGGGTGAGTATCTAGGTAGTCACTCAAACACCCTCGTGATTGCTCTTTTAATTGCTTAATGAGTTTTAAGTCAATGCCACTCTCATCGTACAAAGTGCCTTTTGAGTCACTACAGGTGATAGGCGTAGCCCCTAATTGATATAATTTTTCCATGGCATAAATTGCCACATTGCCAGAGCCTGAAATTAAACAGCGTTTTCCTGATAAGCTGTCATCACGATCTTCAAGCATATAGTTAGCAAAATACACTGCGCCATAACCCGTTGCTTCTTTGCGAGCAAGCGATCCGCCCCAAAGTAAACTTTTACCGGTTAGTACGCCTTCATAGCGCCCTGTTAAGCGTTTGTATTGGCCAAACATATAACCAATTTCTCGTGCCCCTACACCAATATCCCCTGCAGGTACATCGGTAGTCGGGCCAATATGACGATATAACTCGGTCATAAACGATTGGCAAAAACGCATTATCTCGCCATCAGAGCGTCCTTTAGGATCAAAATTAGCGCCTCCTTTGCCGCCGCCTATAGGCAAACCAGTCAGTGCATTTTTAAAAATTTGTTCAAAGCCTAAAAATTTTATGATGCTGGCATTTACACTTGGATGAAAACGTAAGCCGCCTTTGTAAGGGCCAAGCGCCGAATTAAATTCGATACGGTAGCCTTTATTAACTTGAATATTGCCCTCGTCATCAACCCAAGGCACGCGAAACATTAACTGACGCTCTGGCTCTACCATTCTTTGAATAATTGCTTGTTGTTGGTAATGACTGGTTTGCGCAAATACAGGCTCTAGCGAGTCTAGCACTTCTTCTACTGCCTGATAAAACTCACATTGCGCAGGACTCGTCTGCTTTAATTGCGCAATTGTTCTGTGTATATAATTCATATTTATTCTTCCATGTGGGTATTTTTAAATTCGAAACAGGAAAAATGATCAACGTTATTGTTAGTAGAGAAATTGATTATGCGATCATTATTTTTACACTTTAACATCATAGATAAACTGGATGCACGTGTTTGATGTTGAATTAAATTGTTGTTTCTTTTGTATAAAAACCCGTTAAAAAAGAATTTATATGCTAAAAATACCAATTTAAATGAATAACACGTTAAAAGTATTAAAAAAATAGTAAAACAAAAGACGACTCTACGTTTTTACGAGAGCGACAACATAAAATGCTTTATAAGACTGAAGTTGTAGAAGGATAAGACTAATAATAGCGTAGATTTTAGTGAGTTCGTTTAAGAGGTTTAAATGGAGATTGCTAACCAACCTCCATAAAATGCATTAAGCTTTTTCGCCATCTGGGCGAAAAGTACGCTGCACACCAGTTAAAAATAAACGTAAAACTTGATCGTTACACACACGGTAATGTTTGTTTTCAACTTTACGTGAAAATGCACTGAGCTCATGCTTACTTAAATCAAAATCAACTAAGGCTAGTGTGGCAATCACGTCTTCTGCTTTCATATTTAAAGCAATACGTAATTTCATAAAAATAATATTATTGTTTAATTTAGTCTCTGGGATTGGCTGCTCACCGTCACGTTTACCGCGCTTAGTGTTTATAAAGCCATTTAAAAATACCGCAAATTCGGTGTCACTTATTGGGGTGTAACCTTGCTCGCCCTCTTTAGTTAACCATGCAATCACCTGCTCAGTGCTGACGCTCTGCTCTGCAGCGGCGAACACGTCAACCATTGCTGAATCGGTTAAATCGAAGGTGTAGCGAATACGGCGTAAAATATCGTTATGTGTCAAAGTAAATCCCAAGGTAAATAAGTGCTCAGCAAACAAAAGCTGTTTAATAGCGGCGCAGTTTATCAGAGTTACACGTAGCGCCCTATTAAATACTGTGTTTAATTACCCAATACTTTTGCCGGATCAACACGTGTTGCTTGCCATGCTGGATACAGCGTCGCCAATATTGCAAGCACAAAGGTGGCAATAACAGTTAACACTATATCTTGCCAAACTAATTTACTCGGTAAGAATTCGATAAAATACACACCTTCTAGCGGATTTTCACCCAGCAATAAACTCAGCCAAGTAAAGAGCTCACTAATATTGATTGCTAGAATGACTCCAATAATAGAGCCTAAAACAACGCCAACAAACGCTTGGGTTAAGCCTTGCATTACAAAAGTAGCCAAAATAGTACTGTCTTTGGCACCCATGGTTTTTAAAATGGCAATATTGCCTTCTTTTTCGCGCACTTCCATCACTAATGACGAAACAATGTTAAAACTAGCGACTGCAATAATTAAAAACACCACAATATAAACAATCGTGCGCACCATTTGAATATCTTGATACAAGCTACCTTGCGTTCTAAGCCAACTCGAAATATACACGTAATCGGTAATGGTTTGGCCAACACGAAGCGCTATTTGATGCGCCGAAAACACATCATCAACACGCAAGCGTAATCCTGTTACTTGGCTTTGATCGTAGCCTAAGGTTTGTTGTGCTTTGTTAAGATGAATAAAAGCAGCGCTGCTGTCGATTGGTCCACCCATTTCTATAATGCCCGCAAGCGTGAGGGTAACGCGTTTTGGGGCAAGTAATGACTGGCCTTTTTCACTAATTTGTGGGATTAACAAGGTCACATTATCACCTAATGCGATGTTAAGTTGCTTAACAATTTGCTTGCCTAAAATAACATCATCACCAGCTAACTGGCTGACTAATTTACCTTGTGTAAATTGATTGATGGCTGACACATCACCTTCCAACGAAGGCTCAACACCTCGAATCTCAACCGCTTTTAATTGGCTTTTAAATTGCGCCATACCATTAACGGCAATAAATGGGGCTGCGCCTGTTACGTGTGGTTGCTGTTTTAACTTTTCGACTTTAGTGGGCCAATCGGCAATTGGCCTACTTGGGGCAACATATTCAACTTGCGGCACTACACTTAATAAACGATGCACTAATTGCTGCTCAAACCCATTAATCACCGATAACGCCACAATTAACACGGCAACACCAAGTAAAATACCGATAGTGGATGCTTTGGCTATAAAACTTACAAAGGCATTTTTTTCATCTTTATGGCCTGAATAGGCTCTAAAGCGTTTACTAATAAAGGCACTAAGCAACATGGCTAGACTCTTTTATTGATAGTTTTCCATCATCTAAGTACGCTATTTTACCCAGCTTATCAGCCAGCTCTAAATCATGAGTCACTACCACAAAGCTGGTGTTTAAACTTTTATTTAACTCATTAATTAAATCGTAAATTTTAATCGCATTTTGCTTATCTAAATTACCCGTTGGCTCATCAGCAAGCACCAGCGCAGGCTCTGTCACTAAAGCGCGAGCAATGGCAACACGCTGACGCTCACCACCAGAAAGAGCCGAAGGCTTGTGGCTACTTCTGTGTGCAAGGCCTACTTTATCTAGCATGTTAAGTGCTTTTTTATTGGCTTCTTTTGCGCTCAATCCTTTAATGAGTAATGGCATGGCAACGTTTTCAACCGCACTAAATTCCATTAATAAGTGGTGAAACTGATAAATAAACCCTAAATTTTTATTTCTGAAAGCCGCTTGCTGCGAGCGAGATAACTTAGCAACGTCTTGGTTTTTTATTTTTGCACTACCCGCACTGGCCGTGTCTAAGGTGCCTAAAATATGTAACAAGGTGCTTTTACCTGAACCTGAGCTGCCTACAATTGCCAGCATTTCACCTTGCGTTAGGGCTAAATCAACGCCTTTTAATACCTCAACCTGATTTTGCCCGTCTTGGTACACTTTACTTATTTTTTCACAACTAATTACTAAATCATTCATAACGTAATACCTCTGCTGGGTTTACTTTAGCGGCTTGGCGTGCTGGATATAAAGTCGCTAAAAAGCTCATTGCTAAGCTTAAAACGGCAATAACACTTAAACTAACCACATCAAATTTGACGGGGAGTGAAATTCCCGATAGTAAATTTAAACCAACCAAAGCCAGCAGTTCATTTATATATAAGCTTAATAAAATACCTAAAGAGGCGCCCACGGCCGTGCCAATTACTCCGTTATAGAGCCCTTGTACCATAAATACGGTTTGCACTTGGCTTGGTGTGAGCCCTAATGTTTGCAAGATTGCTACTTCGCTTTGTTTTTCACTGACCATCATGGTCAGTGCCGATACAATATTAAATACCGCCACCAGCACAATTAAGCCAAGGAGCATAGACATAATACGTTTTTCCATCGCAACGGCGGCAAATAAAGTGCCTTGACTGCTCCGCCAGTCGGTGAGTTTAAAGTCATTGAGTATGTGTTGGCTGTCTTGCATAAACTGGTCAAGTGCAAACGGCTCATGCAGTGACACGCTTAAATTAGGTACCGTATTGTTGCTAAGTTTTAAAACCCGTTGGAGTGATACGCCACTGGTAAATGCTAGTCCCATGTCTATTTCAGAGCCAGTTTCATAAATAGCAGCAATTTTAAATAAACGTTGGCTTGGCATGCGCCCAAGTGGGGTGTACGTAGATGCGTTAGGCATAATTACTCGTAACTTATCGCCTAAGCCAACGCCAAGTTTGCGGCTTAAATAACGACTTATTGCAATGTTATAATTATTGTTTAGTACGCTTTGCCAATTGCCGTGGACTATTTTGTCGGTGATTTTATACAGCGAGCCGTTATTGTCGTAAAGCCCTTGTAATAACACCCCGTGAAGATCTTTATTGGTTTGCAATATGGCTTCACCGTGGCGGTACAAACTAACATGATCAACATACGGTGATTGCTCAAGCGCAGGTTTTAACGAATTCATTTGCGCTTTGGAGTGATCTTTGGCTTGTACTTCAACGTGTGGAATAAGCCCCAACATATTTGATTTTAAACTACTCTCAAAGCCGTTCATTACACTACTGACCGTAAAAAGCGCCATTAAACCAATCGCTATACCTGCAATAGAAAAAAACGAAATGAACGAAATAAACGCATTGCCTTTAGAGGAGCGGCTATATCTGAGTCCGATAAATAGGCTAACAGGTTGAAACATATTAATTAAAACATTAATGCCAAAAGTGTGGCGTTATAGTAGCACGAACTCAGCGCAATTGAATATCACCATAAATGTACGAAATAATTTATAAATCTGATACTTGGCTATATTTTAAACAAGCCAGTAAACCCTGCTAAACTTTCAGCCCTGTTACTAAGTAATCAAGTAATACCCGCACATTAGTAGCCACAAATTGCCGTGGCGGATATAGACCCCACACGCCCTCTTGTTGTGGTTGGTATGCAGTTAATATAGGTACTAACTGACCGGATTTGATTTCATTTTCAATATAGTAATCAGGCAACTGAACAATACCTAAACCCTTTATAGCGCCGTCAACGAGTGCCCAGCCGCTATTACAATGCAATCGCCCTGCTACCTTAATATGTTTATCACGATTATTTTCATTTACTCGCCAATAACTACTATTGCCAATTAAACATTGATGATTATTAAGCTCCCCCAAAGTGTGAGGCTCACCAAAACGCGCTAAATATGCAGGTGAAGCACACATAATAAATCGTCGCGAGCTCAAGCGCCGCGCTTTTAAGCTTGAATCTTTTAAATGGCCTAGTCGAATGGCTAAATCAAAGCCCCCCTCTAATAAGTTTTCTTGCTCGTTAGAGAGCGTTGCGATTACTTCTACCTCAGGGTGATCATGCATAAATGAATGCACAATGGGCATAATAAAACTTTCACCATACATAACCGGTGCTGTTAATTTAATTTTACCTTTAGGTGAGGTTTGTACCGATGCTAAGCCTTGAGTGGCCTCGTCCATTGCGTGCTGTAAATGTTTAACTTGGTGTAAAAACTGCTCGCCCTCTTTGGTTAACACAACCTTTCGAGTGGTACGTGTTAATAATTGCGTATTTAACCGTTGTTCTAGCTTTGTAACATGGCGGCTAATATGAGCAACCGATAAACCTAACGTCTGTGCAGCTTGGGTAAAACTCCCCTCTTCGCCAACAGCAATAAACTCATCAATACCTTCCCAACGCATAATTATTACCATACTGTAAAAGTGTTTTATTAAATTGAAGATTATCATTATCTGAGAAACAAATACAATAACCTAATCACCCAAACAGTATGGGTCTACAATTCATATTCAAACCACTACAAAGGATATACACATGTCTGAATTTATAAAATCAAAAGCAGCGATTGCCTGGGGCCCTAATCAGCCTTTAAGCGTTGAAGAAGTTGATGTGATGATGCCTAAAAAAGGCGAAGTAATGGTAAAAATCACTGCCACTGGTGTATGCCATACAGACGCTTTTACTTTATCAGGTGAAGATCCTGAAGGTATTTTCCCCGCTATTTTAGGTCATGAAGGCGCGGGTGTGGTTTATGCTGTGGGCGAAGGCGTTACGAGTGTAGAAGTTGGCGATCACGTTATTCCTTTATACACCGCAGAATGTGGTGAATGTAAAATGTGTACTTCAGGTAAAACAAACTTGTGTTCAGCAGTGCGCGAAACGCAAGGTAAAGGCTTAATGCCAGATGGCACCACTCGCTTTTTCAAAGATGGCGAGCCTATTTATCACTATATGGGTACATCTACATTTTCTGAATACACAGTATTGCCAGAAATCTCATTGGCTAAAGTAAACAAAGAAGCGTCGTTAGAAGAAATTTGTTTATTAGGCTGTGGTGTTACTACCGGTATGGGCGCTGTAACCAATACGGCTAAAGTAAAAGCGGGCGATACGGTAGCTATTTTTGGTTTAGGCGGTATTGGTTTATCTGCCATTATTGGCGCTAAAATGGCTGGTGCAAGCCGTATTATTGGTATTGATATTAATACCTCTAAATTTGACTTGGCGACCAAACTAGGTGCTACCGACTTAATTAATCCAAAAGACTTTGACAAGCCAATTCAAGAAGTCATTGTTGAAATGACCGATGGCGGTGTTGATTACTCATTTGAATGTATTGGTAATGTTGATGTAATGCGCTCTGCGCTTGAGTGTTGTCATAAGGGTTGGGGAGAGTCTGTGATTATTGGTGTAGCTGGTGCTGGCCAAGAAATTTCAACTCGTCCGTTCCAACTTGTTACTGGCCGTGTATGGCGTGGTAGCGCATTTGGTGGTGTTAAAGGCCGCTCACAACTTCCTGAAATTGTAGAGCGTTACATGGCGGGTGAATTTGCGCTAAACGACTTTATCACTCATACCATGAGCCTAGAAGAAATTAACGATGCCTTTGATTTAATGCATGAAGGTAAAAGTATTCGTACTGTAATTCATTACTAATACGCTCATTTCACTTAATTACCATCACAAGCCGTTGCTATTAAGTAACGGCTTTTAAGGATTGTTATGTTAGAAAATATTTCAACAGCTAAAGTGGCTGGCGGATGGCATAAGCAATACAGCCATAGCGCCTCAAGCACTCGTTGTACTATGCGTTTTGCAGTTTTTTTACCGCCAGGCGCCAGTGAAACCAATAAGGTGCCGGTACTGTACTGGTTATCAGGTTTAACCTGTACCGATGAAAACTTTATGCAAAAAGCAGGCGCATTTAAAAAAGCAGCGGAGCTGGGTATCGCTATTGTAGCGCCAGATACGAGCCCACGTGGTGAAAACGTGCCAAACGAAGACAGCTATGATTTTGCACAAGGTGCTGGGTTTTACCTTAATGCCACAAAAGCGCCCTACAACACCCATTTTAATATGTATGATTACGTTGTTAATGAGTTACCGGCACTAATTGAGCAACACTTTCCTGTTACAGATAAAAAAGCAATTAGTGGTCATTCAATGGGCGGGCACGGCGCATTGATGATTGCACTTAAAAACCCACAATCGTACACCAGCGCTTCGGCATTTAGTCCTATTGTTAATCCTATGGCGTGTCCGTGGGGTGTAAAAGCATTTACAGGCTACTTAGGTGACGACAAAACAACGTGGGCACACTACGATACTTGCGAATTAATGCAACAGGCCGAGCAAGCTAACTATTTACCTATGCTGGTAAGCCAAGGTGATGCTGATAACTTTTTAGAAGAGCAGCTTAAGCCGCAAAATTTGGTCGATATCGCTAATACAAAAGCGTATCCGCTGCAGCTCGAAATGCACGCTGGCTACGATCATAGTTACTTTTTTATTAGTAGCTTTATAGACCAACACTTATTATTTCATCATCAGTTTTTATCGGCTTAGATTCATTACTGTGTAGAGTAGATTTATCTACTTCTACACATTCTTTTAAGACCTTAGTAACCTGCCTACATTTTTTAATCACACCGTCATCTCCTTTTATAAATTCAAATATGGCTTTATCAGTTTCGTAATCAAGTTTGCTAAAACTTAAACCATCTTTATCCTTTACAAAACTATTAGTGCTATTGATGTTTGAATTGGATCTCGCCGTTTCATCCAAAAATATACCCATTACTGTGCAACCACTTAATATATTTAAAAAGATAATAATTAATAAAATACGCATGTAAACTCTCGTTGCAAATAAGCCAAATTATATACGACTTAAAAAAGGAGTGTTGTAAAAATATGTAAGCCCCACAATTTTACATAATAGAGTTTGCTTGTGTGGTACGCAGCTGAAATTCATTGCTGGGTAAAAACGCACTTTATTGTGTAAATATTGCTAACGCCACTCATCCCCCTCGATAAAACAAAGGTAACATATTGATTTTATTTAAATTAATACCTTGATTCAATTTTTGCTACTTATTTAAAATTTATCCGTGGAAATAGCAATGGAAATTGATTTACAGTGGAGAGACATTATTGATAACTTGATTCATCTTGGCATGGCGTATTTACTTGCCCTGCCAATGGCATATGATAGAGAGCATAGCCATAATGGTGCAGGTCTAAGAACGTTTCCTTTAGTTGCCGTCGCATCCTGTGGTTATGCACTGATTGCTATGTCAGTTTTGGAGGGGGCAGAGGCGCAATCTAAAATGTTACAAGGTATTATTACAGGTATTGGTTTTATTGGTGGTGGCGCTATTTTAAAAAATAACCAGTCTACATCTGAAACAGCAACAGCTGCGAGTATTTGGAATATGGGTTTAATTGGTATCGCTATTGCGTACAGCCGCTATGAAATAGCTATTTTGTTGGCAGTAATAAACTTCATAACGCTTAGGTATGTTAAAAAATTTAAATAATGAAAATTATAATTAATTGCTTAGCGCTGATGCGATCACCCTGTTAAATTCAATCTTCAAACTCGCCTTTTGATATAATATAACATATAATCAAGTTCATTTTTTTCATTCTTATTAATTGTATTTTATGCCATTATCTTTGTCGCAAAGTCGCTTGCATCATATTGATCTATTACGCGGCATTATCATCATATTTATGGTGATAGATCACGGCATGTATTATTGTCTAAATTATTCAGTAACTGATCCCATGACCATACCCGGAACAGATGCGCTTACTTTTTTCACACGCTTTATATCGCATTTTTGTGCGCCATTATTTGTATTTTTAGCAGGCCTCTCTGCCACTATTACAGAGCATAAATACGCGTGTACTCGTCAGTTTGCTAACGCTTTAATAGTTCGAGGCTTAGTGCTTATTTTATTTGAGTTTACAATTGTGTCATGGTCATGGAGTTTTAACCCTCTTTTCCCGATGTTATATGCTCAAGTAGTTTGGGCGATTGGCTGGGGCTTTGTGGTGCTTGGCTTGCTTCGCTTAATAGGTATATACCCTGTATTTATAGCTGGGTTAATACTGATATTTGGTCATAACTTATTAGATGGTATTACCTTTGAAAGTAACACCATCGCGCATACACTGTGGTCTATCGTTCATCAAAAAAATGTATTAGCACTGCCGTTTGGTTTTTCTATTAGAACGACCTACCCCGTTGCGCCTATTGTTGGACTCATGTGTTTGGCTTATTATGCAGGTGTATATTATAAATCTCAGCATTATAGTAAAAAAGTGATGAATTACGCGTTTATTTTGGGTATGAGCTGCCTAGCACTTTATTCAATACTACGCGGCTTTAATTTATACGGTGATATGTCACAGTTTTCTACACATACAGATCCACTGCTGACTATTATGTCGTTTTTAAATCCGACTAAATATCCGTTGTCGTTACAATTTATGTTACTTACTGTAGGGCTTGGTTTAATTGCGCTAAAACTATTGAGCCACTTAAAGGCTAGTTTTTCGCAAAATTTTCTGCAAGTCCTAGGTAAAACCAGCATGTTTTCTTACCTCACTCACTTGTATTTGCTGCATGCTATCAGTTGGCTTTTAATACCTGCTCTTGGATTTAACTTTAGTGATATGACCTATGGTGAAACCCTTGTTGGCTTACCATCAGGGTATGGTATGAGTTATATTGCAACCATGGCGATGATAGCTGTAGTGGTTGTGCTTACCGCCTTACTCGCTAAGCGCTACTTAAACTGGAAATATCGCAATAAAAACAGCCTGATTGCTAAATATATTTAGTTATTACGCTGTTGTTTTTAGTCATTAAAAAAGGCGCTAAAAAGCGCCTTGCTAACAAGTATGTGTGCTTAGAACATATCTTGATAGGAATTTGTTGTATTGAATATAATTGCTTTTTCAAAGCCTGGCAGCTGAATGCTGTGCTCATCAATAACAATGTCATTTTCATCAATCAGCCCATCACCAAAACGATAAACTAACGCGTATTGACCTAAATCTGCTTGTTGTTGATAGTGCTGTTGTGCTTCTTTTACCGTTGCATGTTTGCTGGTATAGAGCCCCATCATTTCATCGCCATGACGCTTAGTAAGCATCTGCATCGTTACTTTTGCTGAAAGCACTGTGGCTGTTGCATTATTACCACCAAACCCTTTAGAATTTATAAATGCAATATCCATATCACCACAATCATAGTGACTGTTACGAATATCTAAATGATCTGCATAAACATCATCAGCCACTTTATCTATAGTGGTAATACCCGGCATAATATTATGACTAAATACACCTAAGGCAATGGCAAGCTGATCGCCACTGGCAGGTGCTATAGTATGGCCAACATACGCTTTAGGGGCGGTTACTTTCCAATTATCTATTGCAAATGTTTGCGCTACTTTATGATAAATTAACGACTCAGTTACGCGGTTTTGTGGTGTGCTTGAACCATGGGCTAAAATAAAGCTACGTTGCTGTAATGCCTCTTTACCTAGTAAGCTACTGGCAAGTGCAGCCGATTTTGCCATGGTAATGTAGTTACCAGGCCCAGGTGAAGTAATTGATTTTTTTACTCCATCGGCGTTAACAAATACATCAGGCACACAGCCCATAATGTCTGCACCTAGTTCAAGTGCCAGCGCATCATCCATTAATATAGCCACTTGTGCGCCTTCACCTAAAGTAAAGCCACAGTTTTCGCCAAATGGGCGGCTGCTTCTACGATAATCAGGTTCATCGTCATTACTTAAATCATCTAAGCGGCGCAAACCTTCAATATTAGCCAGCGCACTCATATTGCCAAAGCCTTCAACCACTTCAGGGGTAATCGCACATTCTACACTTGCCACAATTGCAACACGTGTGCGCCCCGCTTGTATATCATTTACTGCTGCGCGCAAGTTATATAAAAAAGTAGCACACGCACCCGATGTAGAAAAAGTAGTCCCTACATTGCCCGTAACATAGGCATTGATAAAATCAGTCGACATTGTATTTAAACCCAGTGCTAGCTGCTTAGTGCTGACACGATCACCCTGCTGGCGCGCTTTGACTAACCCACCTAAGCCTTTATCGTCCATTTGGCCAATAACCGATGCTGAATAGGTACCAATTTTATCAGGCTCAACACTATTCATAATGTATTGCCAATCAAGTCCGGTTGATTTTATTGCATCGGTGGCAGCAAAAATAGTGGCTTGTAAACCACGAGGTTGGTAGCGGCTATTGTACATAATTGACGGATCAAACCCTGTGGGTAGTTGCCCAGCAGATTTAATTGGGTTATCACGAGTAGAATCATGTTTAATATCAAATTGAGCAGCAATAGTTACTTTCACTTTTTTATTTACAAGTTCTTCTACGTGCCAACTTTCAGGAACTGGCGAAGGTAAATCACGACGGCGTGTTTCAAACACAATCGCGTTTTCATCCGATGCGGTTAACGTCATTTTTTGCTGCCATGGCGTGGCATCTACATCAAAATGTTGTTTTTCAATTTTACGAATTAATGTACCTGCAATAATTTGCTCACCAAAACGTGCTTCTATGTCGCTTTGCTCAACATTATTGCCTTGCATGTCTTGTAGTTGTCCATTCACAGCACTCACTAAATTCATTAATGTGGCAAGGCCTAAAAATGTTTCTTGGCGAGCTTGAGACTCTAAGCTATCTAACACGATACGACGATAACCTTGGTGAAAAGAAGTACGGCCAGCGGCATTAATGCCTCCCATGCCGACAATGACGGGTAATGCGGTCATAATTTACCTTTAAAAAAAACGTGTTATAAGAATATGAAGTTAGTTTAAATGGATTACGCACACATCTTTGTGCTTTAATAGCCAAATATTAAGTACAAAAGGCCAAAAACAACTGGTCGGAGCATTTAAATGAGCAATAACCCAACAAATCCACCATTAAATATAGCCATTGCTGTTTACTCGCACCTACTGGTAACTAGTTTAACCCTGCCAATTGAAATGCTCCGAGCAGGTGAAGCGTTCGCCAAAGGGCACACTAGTAAGCAACACTTTAGAGCGCTGAATATTCATTTAATTGCTAAAAATATGGCTCCTATTGCAACCAGAACAGGTTTAGCCATCGTGCCTGATTGCAGCAGTGATAACGCCCCCTATTGCGATTTAATCATTGTTCCGGGTATTTGGCGTAATCCACGCCCGGTTGTTAAAACGAATCAACCAATAGTTAATTGGCTCAATGAGAGTTTTACGATGGGAAGCCATATTATTGGTGTTGGTACCGGCAATTGTTTGCTCGCAGAAGCCGGTTTACTTGATGGTCACCCTGCAACCACTCACTGGCATTATGCCAAGCAATTTTCTCAAGATTATCCAAACGTTAGCTTAAAACCTGATTTTTTTATTACCCAATCAGAGCGCATGTATACGGTAGCCAGTTTAAATGCCTTAGCTGACGTTATTGTTCATATTATTAGCCAATACTATGGTAAAGAAGCGGCGCAGCATGTTGAGCGGAACTTTTCACATGAAATACGTAAACCCTACGAAGATCAACGCTATTTAGAAGGCGCCGTTAACCGACATGCTGATGAACTTATTGCACAAATACAATTTTGGTTAAAAACTAATTTATCTAGTGAGTTAGATTTACAAGAAGTCGCGGCACAATTTAGCTTAAGCTACCGCACGTTTACACGCAGGTTTCGACTTGCTACAAATCAAAGCCCTATAGAGTATTGGCAGCAGCTACGTGTTGAAGGTGCAAAAGAATTACTGGCCTCATCAAACTTATCAATTCAGGAAGTCGCGTTAGAAGTTGGCTATAACGATCAAGGACACTTGACCCGTGTGTTTAAAAAGGTATTGAGCCAAACCCCGAGCGAATACAGAAAAGTAGTCAGACGAAAGTTATTTGGTTAATGTTTCTTTGCCCTTGTTTGATATTTTATTCAGGCCGTTGACAACGCAGTTTCGACCGTTGTTTTTAGCTAAATATAAATAATTATCGGCTAATCTTAAAATTTCACTCAGGTGAGTATGCTCATGTGCATCAATACCGACCAAGCCAATACTGATAGTGATGTTTAACGTGCTCTGCATATAAGTAAATTGATGATTTTGTATGTCAGTTCTTAGCTTATCCATTGTGATTATAGCGACCTCTATGTCGTCATTTACCACCAATGTAAATTCTTCACCGCCAAAACGATAAACATGTTCATCGCCTAAATGTTTTTTAAATAACTGCGTTAATTGCACCTACACTGCATCACCGGCATCGTGCCCATATTTATCGTTTACTTTTTAAAAAAATCCAGATCAGCCAAGGCAAAACAATAGGGGTTAGAAAAGTCGATATGGTTATGAAAATGGCTTTTAAAAGCACGCCGGTTATAAGCCTGCGTTAAGCTGTCGCGTAATGCTAAATTAATAATTTCCTCTTGATTAGAGGCTCTCATCGATTCAAAAACATGTGAAACACCCCACACAATAATATACGTCAGCGAAAGATTAATGATGAGCTTAAAATTTATTTCAACTAACCGTTTGTCGATCACATAAAACAGCAGTAACAACGTAATCAAAAAGCTAAAGCTGCTTATAAAGCCATGCTTTTTTCCAAACAATAAGCAAACCAATACAGGAAGAGTACACACCCAATGCGATATGCCAGTCTCTAAGTTAATTGCGGTGATAGCAAGCAACACAACTGCAAAGTAAGTATAAATAACAGCATAGCGATGCCATAATTTAGAGCGATTTGTTCTCGTTTGGTGATACGTATAAATACAAAAAAAAGCTAATGCAAGTTCAATAAAGCCCAAAACATAATTTTTACTCATAAACACATTAACGTAAGCGACAACTAAAGCAACTAATGTAATTATTAAGCTTATATTTTTGAATACGGTTAATCTGACTGATTCTGTTTTATCAAATGAATGCTGATGCATTAATATCCCTTTAAATTATTACCTCCCATAAACTTCAAGCATATCAGCCTAGGATTAAAAAATAGATAATAACTACAACTTATATGTAAGCCTACTTACTATAACAGCTAATATTAGCCTAAATTTAAATATGCGTGAACAAAGATTGATAGGCCTTGATTAGATCTTTTTATATATATAAATTATAGTATTACTCATTAGGTGTAGTGGTATTAACATAGGGAGATAGCCGATGGATGAATTAACCAATTTGCTTGTCGAACAACACAACAATGCATCCATTAAGGCTAAACTAGCTAACTTACTCACTTTGGTTCGTAAACATTTAGATATGGATGTTGCTTTTATATCTGAATTTATTAACGATGAGCGTGTTTTTAAAGTGGTCGATAACCCCTCTGAAAACCAAATTGTTAAAGTGGGTAATGCCGATCCGATTAATGAAACGTATTGCCAACAAATCACCGACAACAAGCTTAGCCCTATTATTACTAATACCAAAGCAAACCCAATAACCAAAGCGATGCCGGTTACAAAAAAATTAGGTATAGGGGCATATATAGGTGTACCTATCAACCTGTCGAACGGGAAATTATATGGTACGTTTTGTTGTTATAAATCACACCATGATGAGAGCTTAAATGAGCGCGATTTATCTTTTTTAAATATTATTTCAGAAATAGCGACCGGATTAATTGAAAAGAGTTTAGATAAAAGCGTATCGTACAACCACACAAAATCAACTATTGAGCAAATTATTAGCGATAATGATATTAGTATCTATTTTCAGCCTATTTATAGTCAACTAAATAATAAAGTTGTAGGTTTTGAATCACTTGCTCGGTTTTTTACCACTCCTTATAAAACCCCTGATATATGGTTTAAAGAAGCAAGTAAGGTTGGCTTAAATGAAGCATTAGAAATGCTCGCTATTAAAAATGCAGTCGCAGACATGGCACAGTTAAATGATACAACTTACATTGCCATTAATTGCTCGCCTTCGCACATTCTTAGCGGTGCACTTGAAAATACATTACAAAACATTGACTGCACTAGGCTAGTATTAGAAATTACTGAGCATTCGCCAATCTCAAACTACGAAAAAATGCGAGCAGCACTTAGGCCTCTCAGAAACAAAGGTCTGCGCTTGGCCATTGACGATGTAGGCGCTGGCTTTTCCTCTTTTCAGCACATACTAGAGCTTGAGGCCGATATTATAAAATTAGACATTAGCCTGACTCAAAATATAAACACAGACGATCGTAAATTTTTACTGGCAAAAGCACTGTGTGGATTTGCAAAAGCAATCGACTGCACCATTGTTGCCGAAGGGATCGAAACCGCAGAAGAACTCAACTCGTTAAGAATACTCAATGTAGACAGTGTACAAGGTTATTTTATTGGCCGCCCCGCACCAATTGAAGATGCGCTTAGCTTCCAAAACAAAGCACTACCCGCATAAAAACGCCACTATTTAGTGGCGTTCGCTATCTATACTGTCTTTTCGATAATAACGTTTGTGATAACTTTTTACTTTAGCATGCACACCTTTGCTGAGGCTTTTAAACTTAGCTTCGAGCACATCAACACCATATAAAATACCAACCACCAATATAGAAAGCTTAATTGCAGCACCTAAGTTTTCGGTTGCTATCATCACCCCAATAGACGCGAGCACCCAAATAGTGGCAGCGGAGGTAACCCCTACTACTGCACCGTCTTTTGCTAGCATAACGCCTGCGCCTAAAAAGCCAATACCCGTGATTATTTGCCCCACTACACGAGAATGATCAATCACATCTCCTTGTAAGTTAAACGCCGTTGATAAAAACAAATATGTACCTAAGGTTATTAACGCTGATGTGCGAATACCTACAGGTTTGCCACGCAATTGCCGTTCTATACCAATAATAGCACCACAAAAAGCCGCCGTACCAATAGCTGCCCACGAGTATGGGGCTACATCGATAAAATCTAAAAATGTCACTTAAAATCCTAATCTATTATTTTTTACCAATAGCAACTGCCGTTCTAAGCCTTTGACTACCAAAAGCCGACATTTTACTAAAATCGCTGCGTGCAATTGGCACATATTGACAGTCAATCGCTAATTGATTGTCGTTACCTGGTTCGCAAAACGGGTCATGTACGTACACACAGTGCGCATCTAAATGAGTAACACATACCCAATGCGGTGATTTTTTTCCATCAAACCGATAAGTGCTTATTAACAGTAACACACTAAAACCTTGGTTTAACCACGTTTCTATATCGGTTAGTTCAACATCTTTATAGGTAACAGGAATATTAGCCGAGGCTATGCCTTCAACAAATTGCTGATGTACTGTCGCCAGCACCATTTTTTTATTATCACTGCGTACCCCATCTAAAAATAATGGCTCTGAGGTATTAACAATGACCTCACTTTTAAATCCCCGTTTATTTGCAGCCAATGCCAAGCCAAACGGATGACAACCGCCATGTCCCGAGGTCATAAAAATGGTGGTGCCTTCACGCCATAAGGCTAATTCATGTGACTGACTCAGCTCTGTGCTGTTATCAAGCGAGCCCATTGCCATTAATAACGCAGCAGGTCCACAGGTAAACTCGGTGGTTTGCTGATACCATGGCGTTAAACGCTCAACTTGCAATTCGCTGGTTTGGCGAATGTTTTTTTGCATGCGCAAGGCATCACTGTGATCATCGTAATAATCACTATATTGACCAAAAACACGATACCCTACACTTTTATAAAGCCCTATGGCACTGTCGTTATTTACCGCCACTTCTAAACGCAAATAAATACGCCCACGCTCACTAGTGACTTTTTCAAGCGCTTTAAGCAGCGTTTTAGCGATTCCTTTGCCCTGCATCGTCGGTAATACGGCTAACGAATACAAACGCGCTAACCGCGTGCCTTTATGGCACCACACCAAACCGTAACCACATAATTGCGCATTGTGCTCGGCAACTAATAAAATCCCATGTTTAGCACTAAGCCAACGCTTTAAACTTCGCGCACTAAGCTTATCGTTACTAAAGCAGGCATTTTCAAGCGCCACTAAGGCGTTTAAATCACTCGCGCTTGCAGGGCGAATACTAATACCCGCTCCTGCAAAAATCGTTATATCAGACAATGCGTTAAGCATTAGCCGCGACCTCGTGCTTCAAGGCGCTGTTTAAACTCATCCATAATGATCATGTATAACTCATCACCTAAGTAACCATCTTCTACTTTGTGATCAATACTTGGGTTATCGTTTACTTCCAACACATACGCACGGCCTTGATGCTCTTTTACATCCACACCGTATAAACCCTTACCCACGGTTTTACATGCTTTTAAAGCAGCATCCAGTACAGCTTTAGGTAATTCAAACGTAGGTAATGTTTCAAAGCCACCAGAGAAAAAGCGTTTTGCGTCATGGTTATATATTTGCCAATGGTTACGCGCCATTAAATAACGACACGCATAAATAGCACGACCATTAAGTACCCCTACACGCCAATCGTATTCTGTGTACATGTACTCTTGCGCCAGAACTAACGCACTTAAAGCAAATAATTCACTAAGCTTAGCTTCTAATTCATCACGATTAGCAACTTTATACACGCCTTTTGAAAACGACCCTTCTGGCATTTTTAATACCAGCGGATAAGTAAACGACGCTTCTAGTTGCTCAATTGTGTCTTTTGATTGTTCTGCCACCACCACGGTTTTTAAGCTCGGTACTTTCTGATAATTAAATGCATCATGTAAGTACACTTTATTACAGCATCGTAAAATAGACTCCGCATCGTCAATCACCACTAAACCTAAGCTTTGCGCTTTACTTGCAAGACGGTAGGTTGGGTGATCAATCGCTGTTGTTTGGCGAATAAACAACGCATCAAATTGGGCAATATTGTCTATTTCCTCAAAGCTGAGTGCTTTTGCGTTAATACCATGTTTCGCTGCTGCTTTTATAAAACGGGCTATTGCATCTTTATCACTTGGCGGTACTTTTTCGTTATGATCAACCAATATCGCCATATCCCAACGGAAACGGCGCTCTACTTTACCAATTCGCCACTGTGTTTGGGTAAACTCATTTAGTTTTTCAACAAAATCAGTGTGTTGCTGCTCGCTCAAGGACGCTAATGATCCTTGTTGTAATAGGCCTTGCTCATCTACAAATAAAATAGGCGCTGGATATTGTTTAAATACCGATTTAGCGGCTTTAGCTTGTTGTTCATTTCCCGCGTGACCAAAATAAACAGCACCATCAATATGGCCAATATTTTGTAATGACGCTTGATTGCTTCGAAGCGCGTTAATTGTTTTTACACTCGGTAATACTTGATGCTTGCGTGCCTCAGCAAGTAACGAACAGTAATAGCCTTTACTTAAATACTGGCTAGCATCACATAGATTTATTATGCGGGTTTTTGGTTCGTTGCGTTTGGGGTAATCTCGTAAATAGGTGTCAAATGTAATGACATTTTCAAATGAAAGAGCAAGCGTTTGCTCATTGTTATCAACCACAATTAAGGTTTTAAACACGACTTTTCCTAGTTAAGTCAAAATATACAAAGCAGCCTTGCTAATCACTTAGCTCAGCGAATAAAACAGCAAATAGAAACACCTATCGCACTAAGTGCAGCAAATAGCAAATCACTTAATACGATAGGTGCTTTAACGAATATCTACTATAAACGTTAGCGCTTAAATTGCTTAAGCGACAGGTGATTTATAAGCCCTTTTTTACATCCACACAAACGAGATATTTTTAGCGTGAAGATAAAAATATTTGATGAACTTTTTTATTGTTAATTTGTGTTTTAAAATAGCCAAAATTTACCACTAAAAGTGATCATCATGTCTCTTCCCGCTTGCCCTAAGTGCCAATGTGAATACGTTTACGAAGACCAACAACTGCTTATATGCCCAGAATGTGCCTATGAATGGAATCCAAATAATACAAGCGATGAAGACGCTATTTTGGTAACAGATACAAACGGCACTTTACTAGCCGATGGTGACAAAGTAACCGTTGCCAAAGATTTAAAAATTAAAGGTAGCTCACAAGTTATTAAAATTGGCACCAAGGCCTTAGTAAGACGTGTACTTGATAAAAAAGATCATGAGCTTGACTGTAAAGTAGATGGCATAGGTGAAATGATGGTGACGGCTAAATTTGTTAAAAAAGCCTAAACCCATTGAGATAAACAATTAAATACAGCAATAACCAGTGTAATCTTGGCGCTTTATTGCATTAACAAACTGACATACACTTTAACTAATTGATTTTCAGCGCCTTTTAAAAAATTGAAAATCTATATTCAGTTCTCATAGTGGTGTGTTAGTTGTCTAGTATTACTACTTCTGCTTTGTAAAAGTGTGATTTTGCGCTTTGCAAAACATCGGCAGTAAACTTTGAGTTTGGCACTGGTATATCAATAACATTGCCACTTTTACAAAATAAAGTAACGGTATTTGACGCTAGCTGTATTTTAATTATCGCCCCTTTAGGAATAAGCTGCATTCTACTTTTATTATTATTGAACCAGTGAGGTTTTTTGCAAAGTAGAACGTTTTCTCCAATATCAGAAAAAACACGCTCAGGCCTAAACGTTAAGTACTTTATAAATAAAGCCGTGAGTAAAACACCCGTAATTGTGACGGTAAAAATCCCTATCTCCATAATATTCCCTTAAATTTATGTCCTTTATTTAACTGCTTATCCGTTAATGATTATCAGACTCAAGCAAATCTTATAAGTTCACGCTATAAATGCCTTAGTTGTGATTGAGTGAAACCGGCTAACATCGAGTTATAAACACTCCTTAACTAGTTTATTATATTAGCTTATTAGATGACACAGTTAATGTTTGATCGTAAGCATTTTGATTAAAGTTACTTGAGTGTGGGTTCATAAAACCATGTAAGTAATTAACATGCTTTACATTAACATTAGCTTTTGTTGCCAGCTCAACGTGCAGTGATTTAACATCAAAGTGCGGTTCATAATGCGGAAGTATAAGTTCAATCTCAAACTGTGGTTGTAAGTCTGTATGGTGCCTAATTTGCGAGCTGTAAAAACAAATGCCCTAAACTATCGTTTTAATCGCCGGATGTGCAGACATTGACCAAATTGCCGATGCGCCAACACTAAAACCAATCAATATGATGTTACCAGCGAGTGGTTTAATCGCTTTTTGTAAAATAGCGACATACTCATCAAGGCTAATATGCTGACTAAAATACTCATAGGCCTGCTGTTCATTGTAAAATGCCATATCCACCCCGCCATAGGGTTCGACAATAGACTGAGCGTTTAGCTCTTCAGCTAATGCTTTTAAAGCCGCTGTTTTACCAAATATATCATTAACCAAAACTAAGTTCATAAACGGCTCATCTTTAATTTTATTCTTTAAGTTTCAGGCAATTATTTAACAAAGAGGCCTACGAGATGCTGCGTCTCAGAGTAAGAGACAAATAAATACTACATTCAAAGCACTTTAACCACATCGTAACTATGTTTTACATCACCGAGTGTTAAACTAACTTCATCATCGACTTGTTTACCTAATAACTGTTGGCCTAATGGTGCACCAGAGGTAAGTACTTGAATAGTTGTGCCTTTAATATCAACGGTTAATCCACCAGCTGCAGGGCCTAAATAAAACCATTTTTGTGTGCCTGCATCATCTTCTAAACACACCAATGAACTGACTGCTATTGTGCCTGTAACGGCGTCGTTGTAGATGGCTTCAAATAGTTGTATTTCTTTATAACACTCATTCACCCGATCAGCGTGACCTTGCGCTAAATACGCAGCTTCAAGCCCGAGCGTATCATATTGAGTTTCTGCAATACTTTCTTCGTGGGTCGCGGTATCGTGGGCTGTTTGAGCTGCAATTTTCGCAGTATTGAGCTGCTCTTCTAAGGCAAAACGCAGGTGCTCTGTAACATGGGCTTTATTCATTTGGAGAATTCACTCAATTCGATAAAAATAATTTGCTATTTTATACCAATCTGCTTGGATATGGGACCTATTTTAACGATAAGAAAATTGCTCTATAACTAGGCAAAATTTTTGACATCTAGTTGTTCTAAATGAAAAAATTTTAACAACGTTATAGGGGGATTTAATTCGTTAAATTGTTCAAATATTTATGTAGGTTGGTATTAGCATTGTTGCTACACCTAACACTATCCCTTTGCTGTGTAACAACAATGCTGATTTAAGCCTATGGCATATCCATTAATGCCTGCGTTTGCTGATCCACTTGCTTATCGTAGTTTTTAGCACTTAACCCAAGTAGCTCGGGTAATGTTGCAGCAATACAAATGGACGATAACGTGCCTACGACTATTCCTGCAAACAGAGCAATTGCAAATCCCTGAAGCGGCGCCCCTGCTAACAGCCAAACACTTGCCACCGTTGCGAGCGTAGTCCCGGAGGTAATAAGCGTACGAGTTAAGGTGCTTTTAATAGCACTGTTGATAATACTGCTTGGTTTGAGTGTGATGTTTGTTGGTATGCGCAACAGCTCGCGCACCCTATCTCCAACTATTATTGAGTCATTTAATGAGTAGCCAATAATCGCCAACAAACTGGCTAAAATAGTTAGGTTAAACTCTATTTGTAACCATGAGAATAAGCCAACCACCAGCACTAAGTCATGAAATAAAGCCACCACAGAGCCTAATGCCAAACGCCATTCAAAACGAACAGCTAAATAAATCATTACCGCGACCATCGCAGCAAATAATGCTAAGCAGCCTTGTTCAAATAGTTCATCACCCACTTGAGAGCCAATATAAGCCGATGATAAAACCTCAGCATTTATAGTTGGGTTTTGGATTATAGCCGTTTTCCAGTCATCGTTATTGCTTGTATTATTGGGGCCTTGTGTTAGTTGAAAATGATTATTGCCCTGTGCTGTTAGCTCAAATTCACCCTGATGATTTTTTGCAATAAATTGCTCAAGCTGTTTTAGTTCAACACCTTGGCTGGTGGTAAACTCTGTTAAGTAACCACCCGTAAAATCAAGGCCAAAGTTTAGCCCTTTTTGTGCAATGGTGAATACTGACAACAACACAAATATGGCGCTGATCAGCATGCCTGTATAACGTATACGAGACCCTGCCTCACATTTTAAAAAAGAATTAAGCATGCGCGTTTACTCCTGCTTTTTTACCCAGCTTTAAATATAAGCTTTGGCTTAAATATTTCGATACATACACACCAGTAAATACCGATGTGATAAGTCCCAGCGCCAGCGTTATAGCAAAGCCTTTTACAGGGCCATAACCTATGCCATATAAAATAATCGCGGTGATCATCGTGGTAATATTGGCATCTAAAATCGTATTCGCTGCCTGTTTATAGCCCTCTTGTATCGCTTGATATGGAGGACGTCCTTTGCGGCGCTCTTCTTTAATGCGTTCAAATATAATCACGTTAGTATCAACTGCCATTCCTATGGTTAGCACCAAACCTGCAATACCAGGAAGTGTTAAAACCACCCCAGGTAATAATGACATTAACCCCACTAAAGACGTTAAATTTAAAACTAACGCAACATTTGCAATAAGCCCTAAACGACGATACCACAGCGCCATAAAGGCAAGCGTTAACCCCATGCCTAACATTAACGCCGCCAACCCATTGTTAATGTTGTCTTGGCCAAGGCTTGGACCAATAGTTTGTTCATGTACTATGGTCACTGGCGCCATAAGCGACCCCGCACGGAGTAATAGCGCTAAATCGGCAGCCGCTTGCTGGCTTTGCATATTGGTTATACTAAAGCGCGAGCTTAAATGCTGGGCTATATTCGCCACATTAATGACTTCGCTTTTTTTAACCACTTCACCTTTAGCATTTTGTGAATACTCTGAATAGAGCGTTGCCATCGGCTTACCTATATTCGCCTTAGAAAACGCCGACATAGCATCGCCACCTTGGCTATCTAGGCTCAGTTGTACTAAAGGTTTACCCCAGTCATCACGGCCAATATTGGCATTATTAATATGCTCACCAGTAAAGATAGGCACAGGGTCGAGCTTAATAGTCCCACCCGATTGCAAATTAAATGTTTGCCCGCCTCTCTCTTTAAGTTGATAAAACCCCAATGACGCGGTTGCACCAATTATGCGTTTTGCTTCAGCTGGATCTTGCACGCCAGGTAGCTCAATACGAATGCGCTGCTTACCTTGGCGCTGTGTAACGGCCTCAGTTATACCGAGCTCTTCAATACGTGAGCGAAGTGTGGTGAGTGTTTGGCTCATCACTTCTTTATCAAATGCGCTGCGCCCTTGCTCAGAATAGCTAATTTCAACGACCTGTAAGTTGCCATTAGTTGATGTGGTTGTAGTGAGGTTTTCAAAACGGCTTTTAAGCTCTTTTATGACAACTGTTAGCTTATCGCCAGCATTCTCAAGCGCACTTATTTCAAAGCCCTGATTAGTCTGCTTCGCTTTAACGCCATAGGCTTTTTGCTTAACAATAATGGCTTTTGTTTGTTGATATGCACTGAGCAATTGCTCATCAATGGCTTTATTTAAATCAACATCAAGTACAAACAATACCCCGCCGTTTAAATCAAGACCCAGCTTTATAGGCGATAAGCCAAACTCTTGTAACCAAATAGGGCTGGTTGCATGTTCAACAATTTTAACTTGTGTGTTTGGAAAGTTTGATTTTAAAGCCGCTTGAGCCTGCGCACTTTGCGTAGGTGTATTTAAAAGTACATTAATATTTGCTTGGTCTTTTAAACTTTCACTCACTTCAAAACCTTGGCTATTTAAAAAGCGTACAAGATTTTCAGTACTAGGCAATGCTTGTGCTTTAACCTCAGAAGTTGCACTAACATGCAACCACGACTTATTCGGGTATAAATTAGGTAAGGCGCTTATTGCTAGTAACACTAATACAATCAGCATGGCTACATAGCTCAATTTAAACTTAGCCTTAAATGGCTTTTTCTCTTTTTTTAGACTTAACATAGTTATTCCTTATTACTAGGCATAGCCCAGTAACGTACCTATTAGGCACAATTAATCTGCAGGTCAAAACGCGATGCGTTAAAACCAATTAACATTAAATAAGGAACTTTATGCGTGGTAGGTGGTTACAGCGGTGTATAACAGATTAGCGTCTTTCCAGCCGCTCAAGCGCGACTTTTTACTTTTAAATACCCTAGTATACCAAGGCTGACTTATAGTAACTGCTTGCGGTCGCAAAAAAATATGCCTACAGCCATTTAGGGCAAAAAACTCATGCACTACATCGTATTCAGGATCGCCCTGCGCACTATGCAGAAATAAAAATGAGTTATTGGCTGTTAACCTAGGTTGATGAGCATCAAAATCAGAATGCTTTGAGTTTTTGTGCTTTAAATTGCCAAGCGATTTTGTAGGTGTAGGAGTGTTAGTTAAATGGTCAACATTAACAATATCGGTAAGACTGCTTAAGTTACTGCCTAAACCCTGCTTTACGCCCATAGCATGGCTTTGCACACTAAAGAGTGCAGCAAAAAACAAGCATGTAGCGAAAAAAACGCGAAATTTAAACATTGGTCATTTAAAACTAAAATAAAGGATAGCTAGTATATAAGGGCAGCTAATTAAAATACAATAGCAGTTCTTAAGCTAATTAATTTATATAAAAACAAATACTGAGATCCTCGATGCGCTCCAGACAAAGTTCAGTAAAACGCCCCGACGCCATGAATTTAAAACAAAGTATTCAAACTCTTTGGCCTTATATCACTAAATTTAAAGGCCGTGTGCTGATTGCCATATTAGCGCTAGTCGGTGCTAAAGGGGCGACATTACTCATGCCATGGGCTTTAAAAGAAATAATTGATTCGGTTGATAAATCAATTAACCCACTACTACTCGTTCCTACTTTATTACTCGTTATGTACGGCGCATTGCGCTTTGCTAGCGTATTTTTGGGTGAAGTACGCGATGCGGTATTTTCGCGAGTCACCGAGCATGCCATGCGAGATATTGGCCTAAAAGTGTTTAAACATTTGCACTCGCTAGATTTAGCCTTTCATTTAGACAGACAAACTGGCGGTATAAGTCGAGACATAGAGCGCGGCACCAGTGGCTTAAGCTTTTTAATGCGTTTTTAATGTTTAATATTGTGCCCACGTTGTTTGAAATAATGACCGTAGCGATTATTTTTGGCACCTTATTTTCTATTTGGTTCGCACTGATCACCCTACTTGCTGTGGCTATTTATATCTTTTTTACCGTGACGGTTACCCAATGGCGAAACCGCTTTATTCGTGAGTCAAACGCTGCCGACAACCAAAGTAACACCCGCGCCATCGACAGCCTATTAAATTACGAAACCGTAAAATACTTTAATAATGAACAGCATGAAGCCCAAACTTACGACACATTTTTAGCAACCTGGGAACAAGCACGATTAAAAAACAGACTCTCGTTACTGGCGCTTAATTCAGGGCAAGCACTGATCATTGCATGTGCCATAACCGCATTAATGTGGCTTGGAGCCAATGAAGTGGTTACCGGCGAGTTAACGATTGGTGAGCTGGTAATGATCAATGCGTATATGATCCAATTATTTTTACCGCTTAACTTCTTGGGATTTGTGTATAGGGAAATACGCCGTGCCCTTACCGACCTTGAAAACATGCTAGGGTTATTAAATACCTCACCCAAAGTAGCAGATAGCGAAACCGCGCAACCATTAGCACTCAAAAATGGGGCAATTAGCTTTGAAAATGTCAGCTTTAGCTACGATAGCAAACGCCCTATTCTTAAGAACGTCAGTTTTCATGTAACCCCTGGTGCTAAGGTAGCGGTTGTAGGTGCTAGTGGCGCAGGTAAAAGCTCGTTAGCCCGCTTGTTATATCGTTTTTATGAACTTTCATCAGGCGCTATAAAAATTGATAATCAAGCCATAAACACGGTCACCCTAGCAAGTTTGCGTAAAGCTATTGCCATAGTGCCGCAAGATACTGTGTTATTTAATACCAGCATACGCGAAAATATTCACTATGGCAGACCTAGCGCCAGTGAAGATGAAGTAAACAAAGCCATAAACATGGCGCATCTAACAGACTTTATTAATAGCCTAGATAAAGGCGATAAAACCTTAGTCGGTGAACGCGGACTAAAAGTCTCTGGCGGCGAAAAACAACGTATTGCTATTGCTCGCGCTATTTTAAAACAATCGCCGATTTTAATTTTTGACGAAGCCACTTCCGCGCTCGACTCACAATCTGAGCAGGCCATATTAAACGCTATGCGAGAAGTAGCCTCTAACCATACCAGTATTGTTATTGCGCACCGCTTATCAACAATTACCGATGCCGATACTATTATCGTGCTCAAGGCGGGAGAAGTGGTAGAGCAAGGTAAACATGATGAATTACTCATGCAAAATGGTGAATATGCTCATATGTGGACCTTGCAACAAAAACAGTCAAAGGCGCAATAAACTAAGCCTCTCGGGTACGATTGAAGTATCTGAGTGCTATTTTGCTAGTATTTCATTCATCTTATCGACCGGTACGGTTATTCACCTCAAAAGGTTTGTTTGCAGTGAAGTTATCAATACAATCAAGTAGCTATTTTTATAACAAAAATATAACGAATTAAATAACGTGAATTCATAGGGGAAAATAATGAAAAAGAGTTTAATTGCAGCGGCGCTCGCTGCCACATTTATTACTGGCTGTTCTGAGCCACAAACAACAAAAACTGAGCAAGTAGCAGCAGTTGCAGAAAAACCACAAGTAACAGAGCAAGCCGAATTAGGCACGTTTGGGGTTGATTTAACTGCGCGTAACGAAGCTGTAAAACCAGGCGACGATTTCTTCATGTACGCCAGTGGTTCATGGTACGACAACTATGAAATGCCAGCAGATAAAACCCGCTATGGTGCATTCTCTGCGCTAGCTGAGCGCAGTGAAGATCGCGTTAAAGAAATTATTGAAGAAATTGCAGCACGTGAAAACTTAAACGCCGAAGAGCAACTGGTCGCTGACTTTTATAACTCGTACATGGATACTGAGACGCTTAACAAACTTGGTATCACGCCAATTAAGCCGTTGCTTAACGACATCAATTCGGTTGCCTCTACTGATGATTTGGCAAAAGTATTTGGCCAATCTTGGCTTACGGGTTTAAGTGCACCACTTGGTGGCGGTATGTGGTTTAACCGTTTAGATCCCAATAAATACGAAATGTCATTAGGTGCAGGTGGCTTAGGTTTACCTGATCGTTCTTACTACCTTGAAGATGCAGAACGTTTTGTAAAAACCCGTGAAGCGTATGTTGCACATATTGCCGATATGCTTAAATTTGCAAAGGTTGATAATACCACAGAGCGTGCACAAGCGATTTTAGCGCTTGAAACCAAAATTGCAGAAGGTCATTGGCCACGTGAAAAACGCCGTAATCGTGATTTAACCCTAAACCAAGTAAAACGTGATGAGTTAAGTGCGCAATACCCAGGATTTAACTGGGATTTATACTTTGCACAAACAGGTTATAAAGTACCACAATTAAACGTATCGCAGCCTGAACCTGTTAAAGCCATGATTGACTTAATCAATAACGAAGATTTAAGCGTATGGAAAGACTACCTTACATATCATGCGATTAATGGTAACTCACGACTATTATCTGAAAAAATATTTAACACTAGCTTTGCCTTTTATGGAAAAGAGTTAAATGGTCAGCAAGAGCCACGTCCACGCTGGAAACGCGCTATCAGCCAAATGTCTGGCACCAGCTCATTGGGCTTTGCAATTGGTAAAATTTACGTAGATCGTTATTTCCCTGAGTCATCTAAGCAACAAATGTCTGAGCTTGTTGAAAACTTACGCACAGCACTTGGTGAGCGTATTGATAACTTAGATTGGATGGGCGCAGAAACAAAAGTAAATGCGCGTGCAAAATTAGCAGCGTTTGTGCCAAAAATTGGTTACCCAGATGAATGGCAATCGTATGAAGGCTTAAGCATTAGCAACAATGACTTAATGGCTAATGTAAAAAATATGCGTGAGTTTTTCCAAGCTGAAAGTGTAGAAAAAGAGCTGAAAAAGACCGATCGTAATCGTTGGGGCATGACACCACAACGTGTAAATGCTTATTACAATAGTTCGTTTAACGAAATTGTATTCCCTGCCGCTATATTACAACCACCGTTTTTCGATCCAAATGCAGATCCAGCGGTAAACTACGGTGGTATTGGTGCTGTGATTGGCCACGAAATGGGTCATGGTTTTGATGATCAAGGCTCAAAGTCTGACGCTAACGGCATACAACGTAACTGGTGGACTGATGAAGATCGTGCTGCTTTTGATGCTAAAGCCGACAAACTTGCAGCCCAGTACAGCAAATACGAACCAATTCCAGGTAACTTTGTAAATGGCCGCAACAGTTTAGGTGAAAATATTGGTGATGTGGGTGGTTTAGCCATGGCTTATCATGCTTATAAACTAAGCTTAAACGGTAAAGAAGCACCGGTAATTGACGGCGTAACCGGCGATCAACGTTTCTTCTTAGCATGGGCACAAGTATGGAAAGAAAAACGTACTGAACAAAGCATGTTAAACCAATTACGTGGTGGTACGCACGCACCAGGTCGCTTTAGAGCACAAGCGCCTCGTAACCATGACGCTTGGTATAAAGCATTTGATGTAAAACCAGGTGATGAATTATACCTACCAGAAGACGAACGCGTTCGTATTTGGTAATACCCTGACAAACGTTCATCATTTGTTACGAATAAACAACCCGCTTTGGCGGGTTGTTTTATTTTTGGCTTCTGATCAATCTCAATACTTACTAGCCCTGCCCGGCATTTACCTTTAGAATACGGGCTTGCAAATTTTTTCAATTATTTATACATATTAAGGCGAAACGCAGATGGGAAGAGCTTACCAAAACAAAAAAGATTCAATGGCTAAAACTGCGGGTGCTAAAACTAAAGTTTATTCAAAATACGGTAAAGAAATTTATATTTGTGCAAAAAACGGCGGTGTTGATCCAGATGGAAACTTAGCACTGCGTCGTTTAATTGAACGCGCTAAAAAAGACCAAGTACCGGCTCACGTAATTGAACGTGCTATTGATAAAGCCAAAGGTGGCGGCGGTGAAGACTATGCTGCCACGCGTTACGAAGGCTACGGGCCAGGTAACTGTATGATTATTGTTGACTGTTTAACCGACAACAACAAACGTACTTTTGCTGATGTACGTGTATGTTTTACCAAAGCAAACGCTAAAATTGGCGCACAAAACTCAGTTTCACACTTGTTTGATCACCTTGCTATTTTTGTGTTTGACGGTGACGACGATGAAACCGTACTTGAAGCACTGATGATGGCAGATGTTGATGTTACCGACGTTGAAGTAGAAGACGGCAAAGTGACCGTATTTGCACCGCACACTGAATACAACAATACCCGCACAGCACTTGAAGAAATGGGTGTTACAGAATTTGATGAAGACTTAATTGCCTTTGTACCTCAAGTTGAAGCCCCTATTGAAGGCGAAGACGTTGAAGTTATGGAGCGCTTTTTAGCCATGCTTGAAGATTGTGATGACGTACAAAACGTTTACCATAATGCTCAATTTTAATCGTTAAGCAAATAACCTGAACTTTTGATAATAAATGTTTAAAGGCCAACTTAGTTGGCCTTTTTGTTTTATGTAAAATGGATTAGTTAATTTTGAATACCCTGACAAAGCTACGTACCGGTGCCTTAACTGGTGTTAGTCACTTACAATTGGCTGAAAACCTCACTGACTTTCCAGAAGAAATTTTCACTCTTGCCGATACCCTTGAAGTGCTGGACTTATCAAACAATCAATTAAGCGATTTACCCGCTAACTTTGCTAAACTTACAAAGTTAAAACGGTTATTTTTATCATTTAACCAATTTCAGCATATTCCTCGTGTATTAAGTCAATGCCCTGAATTAATAATGATAGCCTTTAAAGGGAATCAAATTACTGAATTTAGTGAGCATAGTCTGCCACAAAGCACTCAGTGGTTAATATTAACTGACAATCAGCTTACTCAATTACCTGACTCTATGGGTGAACTAACCAAACTTAAAAAGCTAGCGCTGGCAGGAAACCAACTCACCCATTTACCCGTGACTATGCAAAACTGTACAGCACTAGAGCTGGTGCGTTTAAGTGCTAATACACTAACCCAACTTGATGACTGGCTATTTGAACTCCCTAAACTGACTTGGTTAGCGTTTGCAGGGAATGAGTTCAATCGCTCACAACAACTTAACCATGAGTTATTCCCGCGTACACCATTAACTGAGATTGAACTGGATAAAGTTATTGGCCAAGGTGCATCGGGTATTATTCATAGTGCCCAATGGCAAAATAGCACGATTGCCGTAAAACTGTTTAAAGGCGCTATAACCAGTGATGGTTATCCATTAGACGAAGTTAACTGTTGCTTACAAGCACAGTTACACCCAAACTTAATTAAAGTGCTTGCTTATATTGAACACAATGAGCAACTTGGGTTAGCTATGGAGCTTATTGACCCTAGCTACGTTAACTTAGGGCTGCCTCCTAGTTTAGAAACCTGCACACGAGACACCTTCAAAGATGATTGCCATTACAGCACGGCAACAATTTATGCTATTGCTAAGCAGCTCGTCAGTACTGTTGCTCACCTACACCAGCATACACTTAGCCATGGCGATATTTATGCGCATAACATTATGATCAATGAAAATGATGAAATAGTGTTTGGTGATTTTGGTGCGGCGACAAACTTAGTCACGCTCAGTAACTACCAACAGCAACAAATGCAACGCATAGAAGTCCGTGCTATAGGCTGTTTAATTGATGATTTACTCTCTACCTGTAACGAACAAAGCGAAGAGGTGATCCACCTACAACATATTGCAAAGCAATGCATGAATGAAAATAGTACAAAACGCCCTTCGTTTGAATATCTGGCGGGTTGTTTATGATCCCAAGCTAAAATCATTTGTTATACCAATTCGCTTAATTAAGCGGTCTATTTTGAGGCTGGAAAAACGAGTTGATAGCTAGGAAAAAAATTCGCTATTTAGTTGTTCTCGGCAATTGCTCCTGCATTGCTCTACCTTCTGCATCCATGCAGTCGTAAATGAGAATTTTTTAACACAGGTAGCGACACGTTTAGCCCCGCAAAATGATTAAGTATTATTGCGGATTGGTATTATAAATAAAAAAAGCCACGCAGTGCGTGGCTTGGCTGGATAAAGTAAAATTTAACTACACGGAAAAATTATAAATAAGCACCCAGCGCTTTAACTTGATCTAACATGCGGTTTGAGAAACCCCATTCGTTGTCGTACCACGCCATTACTTTAACTAATTTACCATCAGCACGCGTTTGCGTTGCATCAAAAATAGATGATGCTGGGTTATGGTTAAAGTCGATAGAAACAAGCGGTAGCTCGTTGTACTCTAAAATACCTTTCATAGAGCCAAACGCAGCGTCTTTAACCACTTGGTTAATTTCTTCAATGCTTGTATCGCGCTTAGCAATAAAGGTTAAATCAACTAACGAGACATTGATGGTTGGTACACGAACCGCCATGCCATCTAATTTACCTGCAAGTTCAGGCAGTACTAAACCAACTGCTTTCGCTGCGCCCGTTTTAGTTGGGATCATAGATTGAGTTGCACTACGCGCACGGTATAAATCTGGGTGGTATACATCAGATAAATTTTGGTCGTTAGTGTAAGCATGAATGGTGGTCATGCTACCTTGTTCAATTCCTACTGTATCGTTAATCGCTTTAGCAACAGGCGCTAAACAATTGGTTGTACATGAAGCATTAGAAATAATGTTGCTATCGGCATTAATTACATCGCTATTTACACCGTGTACTACCGTTGCATCCATATCAGTACCAGGAGCCGATACCACTACTTTTTTCGCGCCCGCTTCAATATGCTTATTAGCTGCTTCGCGAGAAGTAAATAACCCCGTACATTCAAGTACGATATCGACGTTTAGAGCTTTCCACGGTAAATTAGCAGGGTCACGCTCTTGCGTTAGCGTGATCACATCATCGCCAATTAGCATAGTATTATCTTTAAGTGTTACTTGCTGTGAAAAACGACCATGTACTGAGTCAAACTGAGTCAGATGAGCATTTACATTGGCTGGCGCTAAATCGTTAATAGCTACAATTTTAATTTCATTATTTTGCGCTGACTCATACAGTGCACGCAATACATTACGACCGATACGGCCGTAGCCATTAATTGCTACATTAATCATTTTTGACTCCTATTAACTTCACATGCTTGGCGAGCAAGCGTTTCAATAGCTTGCCAGTCTTTATTTTCAATAAGTTGTTTATCTAACATCCAGGTACCACCTACGCAAATAACATTGTTAAGTGCTAAGTAATCAGGCGCAGTAGCTAAACTAATGCCACCGGTTGGACAAAAAGTAATATCAGGTAATGGGCCGCCAATCGACTTAATCATTGCAGTACCGCCTGCGGCTTCTGCAGGGAAAAACTTTAAAAATTTAAAGCCATACGCTGCCAAGTTCATCACTTCGCTTGGGGTAGCTGCACCTGGTAAAAAAGGGATACTCGACTCTTGTGCCAATGCTAACAGTTCATCACTTACACCAGGGCTAACCATAAAGTCAGCGCCCGCTTCTACTGAGGCGTTAAAGCTTGCTTTATCAACCACAGTGCCAGTACCTACATAAGCTTCTGGTACCTCAGCTTTCATTAGCTTTACAGCTTGTGCAGCAATTGGCGTACGTAGTGTAATTTCAAGTGCTTTTAAGCCACCGTTGTATAACGCTCTTGCAAGTGGTGCGGCATCTTCTAATTTTTCGATTACCACTACTGGCACAACCGGTGCCGATGCTAAGATTTTTTCAATACTCATTACTTGTTCCTCATTACCCAAGATGGCTAATTATTATTCAAGTCCAAAAGCACTTGCACCTAAATCGGCACTGCTTACGATATTTCTAAATCCAGTAAATAATTCACGTCCTGTACCAAATGTTTGCGTTGCTTGGCTAATCTGTAGCTCACGCTGAGCAAGCTCTTCATCACTCACATGCAGTTTTAAAATACCATTTGGCGCATCTAAAGTAACAATATCGCCTTCATGTATCTTGGCTATAATGCCACCTTCAACCGCTTCAGGTGCTAAGTGAATTGCCGCAGGTACTTTACCTGATGCACCCGACATACGTCCGTCGGTAACAATGGCCACTTTGTAGCCCTGATCTTGCAATGTTGCCATTACCGGAGTGAGTTTATGAAGCTCTGGCATACCTTTAGCTTTAGGGCCTTGCTCTTTAAGAACTGCAATAAAATCTTGGTTAAGTTCACCACGGCTGTAGGCATCTTGTAACTCACCTTGTGAGCTAAATACTTTAGCTGGCGCAGACACCACTTGATGCGACTCTGCAACGGCTGATACTTTAATAACGGCTTTACCTAAGTTACCCGTTAGTAGCTGTAAACCGCCTTGCTTACTAAATGGATTACTCACAGGGCGAAGAACTTCTTCATCATGTGAGTTTTCAGGACACGCAACCCATTTAACTTTGCTTGGGCCATTTGCATTACTCATAATCAAGTTATCGTCTTTATCGAGTAGCGGCTCACACATGTAAGGTGCAAGACCTTCGCCTAAAATAGTCATCACATCTGTATGTAGGTAACCAGCACCTGCTAATTCACGCATTAAGAAGCCCATACCACCGGCTGCTTGGAAATGGTTCACATCTGCTGAACCGTTAGGGTAAATACGCGTCAGTAGTGGTACAACTGCTGATAAATCAGACATGTCTTTCCACGTAACCTGAATACCAGCCGCTTTTGCAATTGCCACAATATGGATTGCATGATTAGTTGAGCCACCAGTTGATAGCAAACCAACGAGACCATTAATAATGGTTTTTTCGCTGATCACATCCGCTAAACACGGGCCATCTTTGTTTTCTGTAAGCTGCTTGAGCATGGTTTCAACCGCATTACCGGTTAAGCCATCGCGCAATTCTGTGTATGGATTGATAAACGAGCTACCTGGAAGGTGTAAGCCCATAATTTCCATTAGCATTTGGTTTGAATTTGCAGTGCCATAAAAGGTACAGGTACCAGCGCTGTGGTAAGATGCGCTTTCTGCCTCTAATAGCTCTTCACGAGACACTAAGCCTTGTGCAAACTTTTGACGAATACGTGCTTTGTCTTTATTTGGAATACCTGACTGCATTGGCCCTGCTGGTAAGAAATACACAGGTAAGTGGCCAAAGGATAAAGCGCCAATTAATAGGCCTGGGACAATTTTGTCACATACTCCTAAACAAAACACACCATCAAACACGTCATGCGATAAAGATACCGCAGTAGACATAGCAATCACGTCACGAGAAAACAGCGATAGTTCCATGCCGTCACGCCCTTGGGTAACGCCATCACACATCGCAGGAACACCGCCAGCAACTTGCGCGGTCGCGTCAAATTTAGTGGCAATGCTTTTAATTAAATCTGGGTATTCTTTGTAAGGCACATGCGCAGATAACATGTCGTTATATGAATTAATAATTGCAAGGTTTGGAACCTCATCTGCTTTTAAACGCGCTTTGTCGTCGCTGCTGCACGCAGCCATAACATGGGCGATATTGCCACAGCCTAAACCAGCACGAACTCTTGTTTGTTTTTTTGCGTGCGAAATACGATCTAAATAGGCTTGACGGGTTTGTTTACTGCGCTCAATAACGCGTTCTGTGACTTCTTGAATTCGAGGGTGCAACATAATTTTACTCATCTCTATTCGTTAGAGGATAAAGGCTCAGTAACAATTATAGACTCCACGAAAATAACTGTACTGAGCATCTTTGACTTACCCGTTCAAAGGTACGCTACCAGGGAGCCTCTCACAACAACCCTGACACCGGTGTCAGGGTATTAACGCATGACACTGACACCGGTGTCAACCCTGAGTAATAAAAATAGTCCTTTTTTTTAACATGTACAATAAATAAACGTGAATTTTTAATGAAATATCAGTGGAAAATAATGAAGATTAAAAATGCAGATAAAAAAAGCCCGAGTAAGCGTCACTCATACTCGGGCTACTGTGAAAAATCGGTGTTATTTTACGGCTGCGGTAGACTCACGCGTGATTAATTTTGCTTCTAAAATCACTTTATATGGCGACTCTTGCGGCTCAATAATATGGGTGATCAATTGCGTAACGGCTTGTTTTGTCATTTCTTCTACAGGTTGCGCTATGGTGGTCAGCCCAGGCCAAATGTGGCGCGCTATTGGTGCATTATCAAACCCAGCGATAGAAATATCATCAGGTACACGTAAGTTACGCTGCGTGGCTAATTTGAGCACTGCCGCTGCCATGTAGTCGTTTGATGCAAATACAGCGGTAGGACGTGGTGATAAATCTAAAATACTACGCGCACTGTCTACTCCTGAATGGTAACTAAAGTTACCCTCTTCAACTAAGCGTTCGTTAAATTCAATGCCATGAGTTGTTAATGCGCGCCTGTAACCTTTAAAACGCTGCTCAGTGGCACTGTGATCTGGGTGACCTTTAATAAACGCGATAGACGTATGTCCTAGATTTATTAAATGCTCGGTAATTTCAAACGCACCCTGCTCGTCGTTGCTGGTCACAGAAATAGAATCATCATCTAAAATTGCAGAAGCAACTCGAGCATAAGGGATTTTTTTCGACTTTAAAAAATCTACCAACTCGCCAAAATCACAAAATGGCGGGGTTAATACTAAACCGTCAAGGCGTGATGACTGCAATAACTGCTCAATATTGTTAATGAGTGCATCGCCCCTGAGCTCACAAGGATGAATAAGCAAGTTATAGTTGTTCTCTTGGCAGGCAGCCAGTGCGCCTGTTTGCACACGGGTGATATAACTTTTACTGGGGTTATCGTAAATGCAACCAATGATAAAGCTGCGATTTTGTGCAAGGCCGCGTGCAATTGGGTTTGGGGTGTAATCTAGCTCTTTAAATACGGCTAACACTTTTTCGCGTGTAGCTGCACTGACATTAGGCTCATTGTTGAGTACTCGCGATACGGTTTTTTTAGAAACACCTGCATGACTGGCAACGCTGTTTATAGTGACTTTTTTCATCTATTTATTTCCAAACCTATGCAAAGCGATTAAACCTGTTGGCTCGTATGCAAACACGCGGCAGCCCCAATTAAAGGGATGTTGTCTTGTGTTACTAACGTCACCGGAATTTGACCTGTGTACTGCGACATAATGCCTTTTTGCGAAAAGCGCTCAATAAAACGACTTTCAAGTAAACGAGCCTGCATGCGTGGTAAAATCCCCCCGCCAATATAAAGGCCGCCTAAGGCGCCGTAGGCCAACGCTAAATCGCCTGCAACACTGCCAATCCAGTCACAAAATTGATTAAGCGTTGCATCACACACTTCGCATTCACCGCTATTAGCTAAGCTACTAATTTGTGCGGCATCTAAATTTTTTGCTGCCACCCCTTTAACCGCAGCCATGGCTTTATATAAATGAGCAATACCTGGGCCCGAAAATACCGTTTCTACTGATACATGAGGGTGATCTTTTTTAAGTTCTTGAATTAGTTGAGCGTCAAGTTGATTAACGGCTGCTAACGAAATATGCCCGCCTTCTGAACTCATCACCGCGCACGAATGCGCGGTTCTCACTAAGCACGCTGCACCAAAACCGGTGCCTGGCCCCATTACACCTATATTGGCAGACCCATCGGCTTGGCCAGGTTTAACGGTGACATTTTGTGAAGGGTCTAAATACGGTGCTGCGTAGGCAAAAGCAGCAAAGTCATTTATAACGCTTAATTGAGCAAGGTCAAAGTGGTGTTTAAAATCATTAACGCTAAAGTGCCAACCTAAATTAGTTAAATGAACTTGCCCTGCATTTATAGGGCCTGCTACTGCAAGGCATGCGCGTTTAGGGGTTATATGAGACACTGTTGATAAGTAGTACTCGGTAGCACTTTCGAGCGATCCATAGTTAGCACTGGGAAAAGTATGATTATGCTCAATGGTAAATTGATTACTTGATTCGTCGAACCCAGTGATCAACGCAAAACGAGCATTTGTGCCGCCAATATCGGCAACCAGAATAGGATCAAAGTGTGTGCTAGAGTGTAAACCCATAGTGTTATCTCTTTTGTTTAAGTAATGAGTACTTATTATTTTAATGGGGTATCATTGATACTTATTTACTTTGAGCTATCACCTCAAAGCAGCTATCACTGTAAAAAAATGCTACCTTTAATAATAAAGGTAGCTAATACGTTTTGACAACAAAATGATAAAACGCCCTTATTGTGACACCGGTGTCATGAAAAAATCAATAAAAAAATGCCTTTATTGACAATTAAGCTTGAAAAAAATCACTAATAAACGAGAATAACCCCCTATTGTCCTCTTAAGTAAGTAATCGTGATGAAAGGTAAAGCCACCTCGTTTGATATAGCCCATTATGCTGGGGTGTCTCAATCTACAGTTTCGCGTGCTCTACGAAATAGTCCACTGGTAAATGACGAAACTCGAAGACGTATTCACGATATTGCTAAAAAACTTAATTACAAAGTAGACAAAAACGCCAGTAACCTTCGCACTCAACAAAGCAGTACCCTAGCATTGCTGTTGTTTGAAGACCCGACCTCAGATGAATCACAAATCAATCCGTTTTTTTTAGCCATGCTGGGCAGTATTACCCGTGCTTGCGCAAAAGAAGGTTATGATCTACTTGTTTCATTTCAATCAGCTAGCGCTGATTGGCAAGCAGACTACGAAGACAGCCATCGAGCAGATGGAATAATCTTATTAGGCTATGGCGACTACATTGATTTTCAACCAAAATTTAATACCTTGCTTGAACAAAACACTAAATTTGTTTGCTGGGGAGCAAGCGTTGATAACCGCCCTGATTTAACTATAAGTTGCGATAATTATGGCGGTGGTAAACTTGCCGCTGAGCATTTACTGGCGCATAACCGAACTGATTGTGCATTTATTGGCGATGCCTCTGATCACAGCCCTGAGTTTTTTGCCCGTTTTAATGGCTTTAAAGACGAACTGCAGCAGAACGGTGTCCCCTTAAATGATCGTAAAATTGCCAATGCAATTTCTACCGAAGAATCTGGCTACCATGCTACTCGCTCTTTAATTGCTAATAACATTACTTTTAATGCACTTTTTGCTGCCAGCGATCTGATTGCTATAGGCGCAATACGCGCGCTAAAAGAAGCCAATATTAACGTGCCAAAAGATGTAGCCGTAATCGGCTTTGATAATATTTCTATTGCAAGTTACATTAATCCGCCGCTCACAACCATAGAGCAAAACACCACTATAGCGGGGCAAATGTTAGTTGAAAACTTACTCAAATTAATTCGTGGTGAGCAAGTACAAAGCACCCTGCTGCCACCGCGTTTAATTGCGCGCGGCTCAAGTTAACTCATTGCGTGAGGCCCCCCTTTAAAAAGTAGCCAAATGCCCCTCCTCTTACCCTTATATTTATTTAGGCTTTATTGGCTTAATTGCGGTCATTTGTCCTTGCTGTTTTTACCAGCAAACCAAAAGTATTCTTTAGATTAACAGCCTATTCACACCTTGCTATAACATTAGTTTTTTTAATCTGAAAGTGGCTGTTTTTAATGTGATTTTTCACTCGTCAATGCACTATTTTATCTCTACAATCGCACTTTAATTTTTGCTCTTAAAAGTTTAAGTGACTATTTCATGCTACTCACTATTGTTTACATCATCGGAATTACAGCAGAAGCCATGACCGGTGCACTCAGCGCTGGGCGCAGAAACATGGATTGGTTTGGGGTTATGCTAGTAGCCAGTGCCACAGCGATTGGGGGTGGCAGCGTACGCGATATTTTACTTGGCAATTACCCGTTAACGTGGGTTAAACACCCAGAATATTTACTGATCACTTGCGTGGCGGGTATTGTTACAACTTGGCTAGCAAAATGGGTGGTTAAATTTAAAGGCATATTTATGCGTTTAGATGCCTTAGGGCTTGCCGCATTTAGTATTATTGGCTGCCAAGTAGGGCTTAATATGGGTTTGCACTATGGTATTTGTGTGGTCGCTGCTATTGTGACCGGCGTATTTGGTGGATTATTGCGTGATTTAATTTGTCGCCAAGCGCCATTAGTACTTCATCATGAACTTTACGCAAGCGTAGCGCTTATTGTTGCTTGTTTATACTTAGCACTGCACCACTACAACATTGATGACAATATCAGCGTGGTTGCAAGTTTAGTGGCAGGTTATTTAATTCGAATGGCATCGGTACGCTTTAAATGGCGCTTACCAACATTTAATTTATTAGAACCCGCTAATTTAAATAATGAGCAATAAACGCTGAGGTTAACTTTCCTCTGCCCTTGCGCTTTTAAAGAGCTCTATTACTTTGCGGGCTAACAAACTAACCACAAAAAGAACTCCCAAAGCAAAACACAGTATGCTCAAGGGCATAAACAAGCTTTCATGTAGAACACCATTATGATCAACATATTGATACACACTGTTTTCTATCAGCATAAAACCCGTGCCAAGCAATAAAAAGCAAACACTTAATGTGGCTGTTTTGTTTGTAAAAAAGCGCATAATCTATCCATAAATATTTTATTAAATTGTCAGAATAGCAGTTTGAATGAGCGAATATTAATCTACAGTATCGGTTAGGAGAGCAAGAAACTTTTCTAAGTCTTTGGAAGTTACATTTGGTGCTTGGCTAGCGACCATCGCATCAAAATAATTTTGACCTAGCTCCTTAAAGTCTGTTTTCGATTCTTTTGCTGACACTGGTAATGATGCCATCGCAAAAAATGCTAATATTAATAGTTTTTCATTAAATACTCCTTTATCTGAAATTCACATAAAGCCCCGCGCATGAGCGCGAACTTATGAGAGTCGCAGGGGCCGCAGGCCCAGTATGACGCGGATTGTTATAACTCAACGAACTCGATCTTGAACTCTGTTGGTGAAATACTTGCCTGCTTGACCACCACGTTTTCATATTTCGAACTAAGAACGTTGAGCAGCTGATCTTTTTTTCCATACGCGCCCCTAAGATGACTTCTTTGACCGCACTTTTTGGAAAGTTAAAAAGGTGTATAGGGTACATATCCACCTTAATCACTCTGTTTGAGTCGCTTTATACAGCACACATACGCCACTCTTGCTCATAAAACCAATCTTCAGATTTAACTAAGAGGAGTTCAACTCCAGTAAGCTCCATTACTCGTTTTGTCGGTCTATCTTTCGCATATTCTACTTTTCGAAGATGATAAAGCTCATCTCTATCGCTTCGTTTTTGATTGAAGAACGGATTGTTATCGTCAAATCCTATGCAAAATCCTGTATGTGAACGGACATAGTGCGCCCACATAAGTAAATTGCTGTTTTTTTCCGTTAGCGAAAGAACTCCGATTATTTCGTTTGATTTTTCATCAAAAGTTTGGGCAACTACGCCACCCATGGCTGAAAACGGTTTGTTTATTTCCGGCCAATATTGACCGTAGTTTTGTCTTGTTAAAGCTTCTAACTGAGCTGGCGAAATTAATTTGCTTAACTCAGGGGATATTTCTAACTCAGTTTTAATTAAACTCTTGATTTTGCTTTCGAACACTTCGTCCATTTCTTCTTTTGAAGCCAAAGTTGAAATGACAGGTTTAAACTCAAAAGGATCATTAAAGTCAGCTGGCTGTGTAAAGCGAATAAGATTCTAATCTAAAACATCAATTCTATCTGGAGCTAGGTATTTAAATAGCACAGCGCCCTCCTTGAGTTTTAACAATTTTATAGTGCGCTCTCGTCGCGTATATTTCTGCGAACGTCACGCTAATCTATTTATTAATTACTTTTTAACAAATAACCTAACCATTGCCAGCTGTAATTTTTTTCTTGGTACTAAATATAAGACTAAAGAAGGAAATGCGCTCGTCTCGCATTTTCATGATAAGCGCCATGACGCCAGAAGAAATTAAGCGACTTATGACTCATTAAAAGCGCTGTAACATGGGGGTAATGCAATAAGAGCACTTTTACCAAAAGGGGCTTACGTATGTTAACCCCTTTTATGTGTATTTTATTTATAGTGTGTTATTCAGTAACAACAAACCATAGCCAGCGAGTTGCTCGCCATTGAGATCGTGTTGCCAGTTAGGCGTTAACCCACCGCGTTTAATACTGCTAATGCTTTGTGCGTTAGCGGTTAAGTTAAGCACAAACATACTTTTACTGCCGTTTAACTCGCGGGTTATTTCAACTAGGCCGTTGTTGTGTTGCGTTAATTCATAACTGCCTTTAATACCAAGCTCTGGGCGCTGTTTTTTTAGTGCGATTAAGTGCTGATATAAACGCCACAGTGAATCAGATTGTGCTTGTTGAGTTTTTACATTGCGATCAGCAGTATTAATTTGCTGTGCTAAATATTCAGGCCACCACTGGGTGTAGTTATCACCAAACAGTTCAGCCTGCTCAACCCAACTTGTTTGAGCTTGAGTAAAGCCAGCTTCATTGCTGTTATCCCACTGCATTGGCGCGCGTTTATACACATCATGACCTGTGCCACCTTGTGTTAGGCCAATCTCTTCACCGTAATAAATATACGGCGTGCCAGGAGAGCTAAATAACATGGCGGCGGCAAGTTTTGCTTTATCGTCGTGCTCTGCAAGTTGATAAGCCACACGTTCTTGGTCGTGATTAGTTAAAAACGGTGCAAAAAAATCAAGTGGTGCAGTTGAATCAATACGCTGCTGTAAATTTTGTTTGAGCACATTTGCATCAACTTTACTGACTTGTTGATTAGATTGCATGGTGCCAAATTGCGCTTCACCACTGGCATCGGGTTTTAATAGGCCCAGTATTTTATAGCCCACTTCAAAATCAAAGCCTTGATCAAGCCCTTTACCTTCGCCAAAGTATTTTGCTGCAACGGGAATGTCAGCCCAAGCTTCACCCACCAAATATGCCTCAGGGTTTACACTTTTTACATACTGATTAAAGTGCTGCCAATATGCAATGGTTTCGTCGGTATCGGCTTGCGCATCTGCGCCACCTTCCATTGCAAAACGTACTGCGTCTAATCTAAACCCTGCAACGCCTTTATCAAGCCAAAACTTAGCCATTTTTTCCATTTCGGAAACAACATCAGGGTGGCGTAAGTTCAAGTCAGGTTGGCTTGCTCCAAACGCACCATAGTAATACTGCTGACGTGTTTCATTCCAATGCCATACTGCGTCGGGTTGGTCGTTATTACTCCATGCGTGGCCCCAGCCACTTCCGGCTTTTGGTATATCGTCGCGCCAAATAAAGTAATCTGCATAAGGGGCTTGTTGTTTTGCTGAACGCTGAAACCATTCATGATTACTTGATATATGGTTTATAACTAAATCAAGTATGACTTTCATGCCTTTGTCGTCAGCGGCTTTTATAAAGGCTTCAAACTCTGCCATGCTGCCGTAGTCGTTTTCTACTTGGTAAAATTCAGTAAAATCATAGCCATGATACGACGGTGCTTCAAACATCGGGGTTAACCACAATGCATTTACACCGAGGTCTTGTAGATACGGGAGCTTTTGGGTCATACCGTTAAAATCGCCATGGCCATCAGCATCGCTGTCGTAAAAGCTGCGTGGCCAAATTTGATAAAATACCGCATTTTGCCACCAAGGCGTTGCGTGTTGCTCAGTATTTAATTGCGATGTTTCGGTGTCATTCGTGTTGTTATTTAATGATGGTGCGCTTTGGCAGCCTGTTAGCATGATTGCTAATGCTAATGCGCTCAAGGTAAATGTTTTCATTTCAGCCTCGTTATTATTGTAATAAATAACATAGCCGTATTTTACTATGGCTATGTTAATTAACCTGAACTGCGGATAGTTTGTGGTTATTTTAGTGCTTTAGTTATCACCGGATAATGATCCCATACTTGTTTGTCGCTTAGTGAGCGCACTAGCTTAACGTATTCAGCATGCGTCCACGCCAGTGGTGTGGCCGAGTTTGTACCCTCGCCTAACGTGTATCCTGCTTTATTTACGCCCACGCCATCCCATACTTGTTCTGGTAGCATCATGCCTTCGTTAGCAAATTGCTCTAGCCCTTTTACATAGCTATTTTTAATAGCCTGCTGTTTAGTTGCATCTAAGGTATTATTGGCATTCGCGGCGGCAATTTCGTAATGACCACGTTCACCGGTAAAAAATGGCCAAACTCGCCCACGTTGACCTGGACTATTTTTTCCACCTTGCGCATAGTTAGCGCCCGTTACTTCGTCTTCACCGTATCCGTCGTTACCATAGCGGCGGTAGCCTGCAAATGTGCCGCTGCCATCAGTAAACTCAAAGCTGTATTTAACTTGTAGGTTATCGATGAGCGTTTCATCGTCGTACTCTGGGAGTGTTTTTACTATGCTAGGCGATAGTGCATCACGAACGCCATAGCGAACGAGCTCTAAAAATCCACCATCGAGAATTTGCTTTTTATTAAAGCCTTCACGCCCATTATTAGCGTTAATTTTAGTATTTGAATTGGCGTCTTTGTCTTGGCCAATGCGAATAAAATACTCGCCGTCTGAAGCGTTTGATTCTAAATTACCTTCGGTGGTAAACATCATGCTTTCTATATCGGCGTTGTAACTTTTTGCTGTTGCAAGGTAGCGTTTAGCATTTACCTCATCACCTGCCATTTTTGCAATATCAGCGGCGGTAATTAAACCGGCAATAACAGCAGCGGTGGTTGATGGCGAATACCCTTCTTGCTCTTCCCAGCGCTCTTGTTGTGTGGCCGGTGGTGTTATTTGTGTGTCGTTCCATAAAATTTTAGCAAGGCCGCCGTCCACTAAAAAATCAGCCGCGGGCTTTAACATACGCCCATACCAATCTGTGAGCTCGCCATCAGTTAATACACCTGCTTGGTGAAGCTTCCACGCTAGCATAATCGGCATCGCGGTTTGATCAAGCTGCACGCCTACCCACTCAAGCTCGCCATCAACATGCGTTTTTTGTAAAAACCAGCCTGTATCGCCATTATTACCCGGCGTTTTACTGTTCACTTGTACTTTTTCAAGGTATTCGAATGCGGTTTTTGCAGTGTGGGTATCGCCCATGGCCATAAATGCCATCGCCACTTGGTAAAAGTCACGTACCCATACGGCTTTATAACCGGTAGAGCCTGTTTTAGCCGACACCGTTTCGCCCCATGGGTTTGAAAGCGACGCGATTAACGCACCGGCATGAGTTTTGTCTTCTTGCGCTTTTAGCACCATGGCACTGGTGTATAACAACTTGCCATTGTCGGTAGTATCATCAACAAGGCTTGCAAGAGGTGCCAAACTGCTAAGGTAATCTTGCCAACCAATGGCATCGCCTTTACCATTGTAGTTATCAAGTACCGTTTGATAACCACGGGCTAAACTTGCTTGGCCTTGTTTAAAGCTGGCTTGCTCGCTTTTGCCAAAGCTAAGGGTTAAATCAAACTGACTATTTTTGCCAATTTCACCCAGCTCTGCCAATAAACTAACATTACCTGATTGATCACCGGTATTTTTATAAACACTGCTAAGCTGCTGGGTTGTTTTAAGGTCGCTTAAACCATCACTCACACCTGTAAAACCAACACTAGTTTGTTTAAAAGGTTGTGCGCTTTGTAACGATAAATAATTATCATCTTGCCAGGCAACAAGGCCTTGCTCTGTTACTTTTGCAAAATCATCTAGGCCATTATTGTCAATGTATGGGTTAACATTAACAAAGGCTTTTACGCCTTCAAGCTCGGTATTAAAAATACTGCGTACAAATAACGTTTGCCCATCTGGATCGGTGAATATGTGTTTTTCGAGGCTAAAGCGCCCTTGCTTATCTTTGCTTGTTACTTTGTAAGCAAGCGATAATGGCCGCCCTGCTTGGTCTTTGTATAAGTAATCAATGCTTACGTCTAAATCATCCGCTTCTGTGACTGTAAAGTCTTTACCCACCACTATAAATTGCATGTCTTTAATTTGTGCTTGGTGAATTAAACCAAACATGGTTTCGGTGATCATGCCTTTGGCAATCGAAAACCATACTTTTGATACAGGGCCTGTTGCGGCATTGTCGCTATAAGCCCCCTGTTGGTATTGCTCAAATGACGTACCAATTCCTGTTTTACCTGAGTATGCCCAAAATGGCTCTGCACCTGGTGCCCCCGGTGCGCTTAGTTGCTTGGTAACTTGCGTATTATTAATCGCTTGCTCTGAGCTACATGCCGTTAGCCCAAGCATAAATAAAGTTGCGGTAATGATGTTGTATTTTTTCATGTTTAACCCTTAATTCTTTTTTATTAGTCATTAACTGTGCAAAGCAAGTCGCTATTGCGTATGTTTAACGCGCAATACCGCAACTGCTGCAAGTATCCACGACACTGCGCCCAGTACTAATGCGTAAATAGGTTGGTTTTCAAAAAAGTGACGTAAAATGAGGCCCAGTACACTGGCTGCGAGTAATTGTGGGATCACGATAAAAAAGTTAAATATTCCCATATACACGCCCATTTTTTTACTCGGTACTGATGAGCTCAACATGGCATAAGGCAGCGATAAAATTGACGCCCACGCAAAACCAATACCTATCATTGGCCAAATAAGTAATTGCGGATCGGGTATCACAATAAAACTCGCTAGGCCTAAGGCACCTAATACTAGGTTGATGGCATGTGCTAACTTTAAGCCTAAACGCTTTACGATGATCGGAATACATAACGCAGCCAATGCTGCAAAGCCGTTATAGGCTGCAAATAAAATACCCACCCAATCAGCGCCATCATTATAAGCAAGGGAGCTGGTATCACTGCTGCCATAATGAAAGCTGGTTACTGCTGAAGTGGTATAAATCCACATTGCAAATAAGGTAAACCAACTAAAGAACTGCACCCAAGCAAGCTGTTTCATGGCCTCTGGCATGATAAATACATCATTTAATACTTGGTAAAAGCCATTTTGTGTTTTGTTTTGTCGTTGTAATTGCCCAGCAATAAATTGGATTATACCAAAACAGGTGAGGCCAGCGGCCAGTAAATAAAGTTCTTTCTCAAGTGAAAGACTTAGCACCAACACTAAAATAGCTAAGCCCAGTAACGTAAAGACTATGGCACCTTTATTGAAATTAACAGGTTTGTTGGCAGTGCTTGTTGTTGCTTGTTCAACATGATCATTAAACGCTTCAAGCTGCTCTGGTGAGTATTCTTTTGTGGTAAACACGGTCCAAAATACCGCAACAATTAACACTACAGCACCAAAGTAAAATGAGAACTTCACTGAATCAGGAATTTGCCCAACTGGCGCAGTGTTAGAAATATCAAACCAGTTTGTCATCATCCAAGGTAACGCCGAGGCCACCACTGAGCTAACACCTATAAAAAAGCTTTGCATGGCGTAACCTGTGGCGCGTTGCTTCGTTGGCAGGTTGTCACTCACTAATGCTCTAAATGGTTCCATTGTGACATTGATAGAAGCATCCATAATCCACAACATGCCCGCTGCAATCCATAAAGTAGGTGAATTAGGCATAATAAACAGCGCGAGCGTGGTTAAAATTGCGCCATAAAAAAAGAACGGGCGACGACGGCCTAGTTTGCACCATGTTTTGTCGCTCCAGTAACCAATAATAGGTTGTACAATTAAACCTGTTAGTGGTGCTGCAATCCATAAAATTGGAATGTCATCAATATTTGCACCTAAGGTTTGAAAAATACGGCTGACATTACCGTTTTGTAATGCAAAACCAAATTGAATGCCTAAAAAGCCAAAGCACATGTTCCATATTTGCCAAAAGCTTAGGTTAGGTTTGTTATTATTCATTATGTGCTCCAGTGGTCAATACTGCACTGCTAAGCGCATTTAACGTTAAACTGATTTTTACTTGCTCAGGTGTGATTGTTAACACGGCAGTTTGATTGGCTTCGAGCAGATCAAGTAATTGCTGCTCTGCCTGTTTGTAGTTTGCTAATGTGTTAAGTGGAATATCAATACTTACCGTATTTTTTTGCTCGGCAAAGTTGCTCACCACCCAAATGTGTTGTTGACCAATACTGCGGCTAAACGCGGCAACTTGGTCGCTACCTGTCACCGTTAACGGGTGCATGTCACCGGCAACAACCGCAGGATGTTTACTCAACGCCATAACCGCTTTGTAATATTCACGTAACTGACTTTGCTCGGCAGTTAATGCGCCGCCATCAAACTTGCCGTTGTTCATCCACGCTTGATGCGCTGGCACGCCAATATAATCAAAAATACTGGTGCGAGTTGGTTTGCCAAAACCAGCCTCTTCAGAGCCATCTTCACCTACATCTTGGCCAAAATATAACAGTGTTGGCGAGCGGCTAATAAGGTTTGATACTACCAATGCGGGTTTGCCCTTTTCACTGCTACCTGCAAAATCGGGGCTGGCAATGCGTTGTTCGTCATGGTTTTCTAGAAAATGCAGCATGTGCTGTTCAATATCTGCCACTTGTTGCTGTGCTGCAAAAATGCTGCTCGCGGCTTGAGTACCTTGCATTACGGCCTTTAGGGTGTCGTAAAAGCCCACTTTATCGTACAAGTAGTCCATTTTGCCTTGCTGGATATACGGGCGATATAAAGCTGGGTTGTATACTTCGGCTAGTAAAAATGCCTCTGGGTTGTGCATCTTGATAGATGAATTTAAAAAGCTCCAAAACTCCACGGGCACCATTTCAGCCATATCATAACGAAAACCATCTACGCCTTTATCGAGCCAATACAAGGCGATATCACGAAATTTATACCAGCTGTTTGGCAATTCTTTATCTTGCCAAAATTCAAAGTGCGCGCGTAAATCTTGATTGGCATAATCGCTTGGTAACGTTGGAAAGTCGTAGCTACCATCGGGTTTTACGCCGTAGTTAACTTTAACCGTTTCGTACCAATCGTTAATATCAGGCTTAGCAGCTCGGGCACCGTTACCAGTCCATTTTGCAGGTGTTTCATCAAATAAGTTATCGGCAAGTGGGTGGGTATTACCGCCCAGTACTTGGTAATTTTCACTGGTTGGTACTTGAAATGACTGCCCAGTAACGTAGTAAAAGTTATTATCGCGGGCATACTCTACGCTGGTATCGTCTTGCTCACCAAAATCTTTCACACCAGCAGGTTTAGCAGTAGATTGATAATGACGCGCCACATGATTTGGCACAATATCAATCACCACTTTCATACCGTGTTGGTGGGTGCGCTCAATCAATGCCGCAAATTCTTCAAGGCGGCGCTCTGGATTGATGGCTAAATCTGGGTTTACATCGTAATAATCTTTAATAGCATAAGGAGAGCCTGCGCGCCCTTTCACTACATCTGGATCATCTTGGCTAATTCCATATTGGCTGTAATCGCCTACCAGCGCGTGGTGAAGCACGCCGGTATACCAAATATGGGTGGTACCAAGTTCTTTAATGCCACTTAAAGCAGCATCATTAAAGTCACTAAATGTGCCTACGCCATTTTGCTCTTTGGTTCCCCATGGCACGTTGGCTGTTTGGGTATTACCAAATAAACGGGTGAATACTTGGTAAACCACCGGCTTTGAATGTTCGTTAACTTGTTCAGCTACTTTTTTGTCGGCACTGGGGGTTGTGGGCTCACCTGAGCAGCTCGATAACAATAAGCTACTAGCTAATACCCATGAGCCATATTTAAATGTACTAATTGTGGTTTTGTTTGTTGTCATAATGTTCTTACTTAGATCTGACGTTTTAATGGATTGTCATTTAAACGTCATTTTTATTATAAATTTAATACTAAAGTGAACAGCCACTGACTGACAGTGGCTGCATACGTATTCACACAGGCTTTATTCAATTATTAATACCGTGGCACTCATTGGCGCCAATGTCATTGCATCCGTTAAGCTAATTGTTTGGTTAGTAAACAGATTTGTGGCCTGTTTATGTTGTCCAATTACTTCTTGCATATACGCTAATGACCAGTTTTTTACTGCGTTATTTTTGTTTAAAAATACCAGCACTGTTTGCTGTTCACTTATTCTAGCGTAGCTATAAACGCCGCTTTGCGGGCTAAAGTGAGTCAGCTTTCCATGAGCAATGGCTGGGCTTTGCTTTCTAAAATTAAGTAAAGTGGTGATGGTTTTGAGCATCTCAACTTGCTCATCTGATAACCCTTGTCCTGTAAAAGCATTACTAGTCTGACCTTTAAAACCACCGGGGAAATCAATACGGATATCACCGTGATCATTACTGCCCGTGTTATCAAGCAATACTTCGGTGCCATAATACATTTGTGCTATACCACGGGTGGTTAGCAACATCGCCATCGCCATTTTAGTTTTATCAAGATCTTGTTCTAATTCTGTAAACACGCGGCTCATGTCGTGATTATCGGCAAACACCAATAAGTTATCAGGATTTGGGTATAAAAAGTCATTGGCGATTGATTGATACACTTTTACCCAGCCAGTATTCCAGCTTTCATCTTCATTAAGTGCTTGAATAAGTGCTTCTTGTAATGAAAAGTCCATCACACTTGGTAGACTTGAGGTGTAACCATCGTTATTAACTTTGCCCGCTTGCCAGTATGAGGCAATCGCAGGATTGCTGGTCCACTCTTCGCCAACAATATTAAAGTCAGGGTATTCAGTCATTATCGCTTTAGTCCAGTCAGCTAAAAATGCTTTGTCTGAATATGAATAGGTATCAACGCGAATACCGCTTAAGTCGGCGTATTCAATCCACCAAATAGCATTTTGAATTAAGTATGTTGCTAATAATGGTTGGCGCTGGTTCAAATCAGGCATAGTCGCTACAAACCAGCCATCACTAAACTGGCGTTTATCGAACTCGCTGGCATGGGGATCTTGTATAGTTTGTCTTGCATGGCTGGTTGCATGGTTACCGTTTGCAAACTCGCCATTAAAATTGATCCAATCTGCTGTGGGTTTATCTGTCATCCATTCATGCTCAGAGCCAAAGTGATTCAGCACTAGGTCCATCACTAAACCTATACCGTGTTGTTTTGCTGTAGCAGATAGCTCACGGTACAGTTCATTTGAGCCCATGCGCGGGTCGATAGTGTAAAAATCGGTGATCGCATAACCGTGGTAAGAATAGCTAGGCATATCATTTTCAAGCGCTGGCGTTAACCAAAGCTGGGTAACGCCTAGTTTTTGTAAATACGGCAGTGCGTTGATCACACCTTGAATGTCCCCACCGTGACGCCCGCCTCGCTCAATTGGCTTTGCAGCCTCAAGCATTCCTTTTACGGTGTCGTTGCTGCTATCACCATTAGCGAAGCGATCCGGGTTAATTAAGTAAATGGTATCACTGCTATCAAAACCACTGCGTTTACTGCTGTTTGCTTTGCGTGCATGCAATTGATACTCAAAACGCTCCCCTGATTTGCTGCTAAATACTAACACACCAGGCTTTGCGCTCGGGTTTATTGCAAGATTTAAAAAAGCGTAATTGGGGTTATCCGTATGCGTAATGCTTGTTAACTCAACGCCAGCAGGTGATTCAAGTTGCCATTGCTGCTTAGCAACATTTGGCTCATGCAGCATAATTTGTAATTGCTTGCTTTGCATACCAACCCACCAGTTTTGTGGTGATGCAGTTATTGCATTGACGTTTAAACACATACCTAAAAGCGTGCTTAGTAAAAAAGTGTGCATGAGTGATTTCATATTAATTATTTTTCATCCTCGCTAAAAATTCACTGTGTGTGGGTAATTGCTTTACAGTGCCGTTGATAAGCGTTTTTAAATTCGTAAATAACTCGGCGAGTTGTTCATCACTCAGTGCATCTGCGAGTGGATGATAATCATGTGCCTCAAGCCCTTGGCCTATCATTACTTGCTGCCAAGCAACTTCTGCAAAAAGCTCATCATCTTCTCTAATTAATTTACCTGTTTGCTTAAATAAATCGATTTTGTTTTGCAGCGATATAGGAATATCCATTTGTTTACACTGACGCCAAAATCCGCTGTCATCACGCTCGGTCAGTTTATAATGCAGAATAATAAAATCTCTTATTCGCTCAACTTCGGTTTTGCTTTGCTTATTAAAGGTATCGATTAAAACAGGTTTGATCCCTTGGTGGGGAAATAATTTAATTAAGCGAATTGCCGCCGTTTGAATTAAATGAATACTAGTCGATTCTAACGGTTCTAAAAAACCACTGGATAGACCAATGGCCACTACATTTTTGTGCCATTGCTTACGACGGCGCCCAGTTTTAAAACGAATCACTCTAGGCTCTGTAATTGGTTCACCGGGAATATTATCAAGGAGTTGTTGTTTAGCTTGCTCATCAGTAATATGACGACTTGAATATACTAAACCATTACCAACACGGTGTTGCAACGGTATTTGCCACTGCCAACCAGCGTCGTGAGCAATTGAACGCGTATAAGGCGCTGGCTCTGCAGTGGTTTTAGTTTGTACGGCAATAGCACTGTCGCAAGGTAACCAATGTGACCAATCATCAAACCCAGTATTTAAGGTTTTTTCAATGAGCAGTGCGCTTAGCCCTGTGCAATCTATAAATAAATCGCCTGAAATTATTTGCCCATCTAACAGCTCAAGTGCCTTTACAAAACCGCTCTCTGGGCATTGCTTAACATCCGCAATTTGACCCTCAATACGTTTAACACCGCGTGATATAGTCAGCCCTTTTAAAAATTCCCCGTACAAGGTAGCGTCAAAATGATAAGCATAATTTAAACCACTAAGTTGGGTATTAGGAATATGTTTTAAATGGGCAAATTTATGCTGTTTGGCCGCTTGGTAGTTAAGTGAAAAATCCCAAAAATCAGCATTAGTGCCCTGTTGCTTGGCCCTCAACCAATAATGATAAAACTCACAAAACGGGAGATCTTTGCCTATCTCACCAAAAGCATGCATGTAGCTGTGTTGTGGTGCTCGCCAGTTTTCAAACTCGATCCCCAATTTAATGGTCGCTTGGGTCGCTTTAATAAACTCGCTCTCAGGTATACCTAATGCCGCATTAAGGTGAAGAATCGGCGGAATGCTCGCTTCACCCACTCCAACAGTACCAATTTGGTCAGATTCAATCAGGGTAATATTAACGACTTTGCCGAGCACTTTATTAAGTAGCGCTGCGGTTATCCACCCTGCAGTGCCGCCACCGGCTATTACCACGTCTTTTATTTGTTTACTCTGCATAGCCCCTGCTCCACTTGCTTTTAGTTAAGTGTAGTCGATATAAAAAAGCCCTTGTAAAACAAATCACAAGGGCCTTTCAACGCTAAAGAATGTTATAGCTTGTAACTAAAGCCAAGTAAGAACGTACGGCCATAATCTTGGTAATCACGTACTTGTAAATCACTATCGCCTTGTAATGATACAAACGGTTCTTCAGTGATATTTTGTACTTGGAATGTTACGCTTAAGCCATCTAAGCTTTCCACACCACCTTCACCAAAGTCATAACCAACTTGCGCATCCCAGATGGTTTCGCCTTTAATATCAACCTGAGTTGTTGCAAAACCTAAGCCGTATACATCACCTTTAAAGTCACTGCGTTTACGCATGCTGGTACGTGCTTGGAAACCACTACGCTCAAAGTAAACCGTTAAGCTATCAATTTGGTCTGATAAGCCTGGTAACTCGTAATCGTTACCGTTTTGATCTTTAAGATCTTGCTCGACACCTGTATGGCTTGCGATTAAACCAAAGCCATCAAGTGATGAATGAAAGACATTAAATGGCAAGGCAAGTGATAATTCGTAACCCCATAAGTCACCTTCACCACCGTTTACTTTACCTGAGCCAGACCCTGTAGAATTAGCAGGAATTTGACCAGTTGATGGATCCGCGACGCCAGACATATCTACTTCATAACTGCCATCAAAAATCCACTGGGTAATATCTTTATAGAAGAATGCTGCTGCAAAATAACCTTCCGCATCAAAGTAGTTTTCGTAGCTTAGATCTAGCCCTGTAGCTTCTTTTGGCTCTAAGTTTGGATTACCACCAGAGACACTCCAGTAGTTACCATTTTCATCAGGCTGCTGGTTGTAAGATGCATTTACCGATGCGTTCATTTCATCAAGGCGCGCACGTGAAATAGTTTTTGCCGCGCCAAAGCGAATTGTTTGCTCTTCATCAATCGCAAACGATAAGTTAATGCTTGGTAAAAAGTGGTTATAGTCATGACTTACATCAGTAGGCGTTACCACTACTAACCCATCTGCTGTGGTGTTAGCAGCTGAACCTTGTGATGATTGGTCTGTTTGTACGTAACGCGCACCAATATTACCTGTAACTGGAATTGAGCCAAGCTCGGCATTAATATCAAGTTGCGCAAAAACAGCGGTTACTTCTTCTTGCACTGTCCATGATTGCGTTTTATGTTTTTGGTCCGTTAAGCTTTCTTGCAGTAAGTCATAATAACCATCGTTCACTAAACCATTGGTATCGAAAGCAACCATATCACCCATACCAATAAAATCTAGGCTAGCAGTGCCTAAACGATATTGCTCAGGGATAGACAACATGCCCGGATTTGCAAGCGAGAAGTCTTTTAAGGTCATGTAGTAACCTTCTGATAATTTAGACTTTTCACGGTCACGGTATGAAATACCAAAACTAACTTTACTGAAATACTCACTTTCAAGTACTTTGCTTGCAGCAAACTTTAGTGTGGTTAGTTCATCATTAATTTCAGGAGCATTAATAAAACCATCTTGGGCAGTATTTTCGTAAGGTGTGCCTGTTAAACCATATTTATCGTTCAGTGCTTTACTCGCCCCCCATGACAATGGCCCACCTAATTGAATTAAGCCGTAATCACTGTAATCGAGTTCATGTGAGAACTGCGCACCAGTGTTACCACCGTCAAACGCATAACCTATGTTGTCAGCAACACCATTATTATCTCCACGGCCAGTACCTGAATAGCTTTCGATACTCCAAATTTGGCGCTCTACTTCAGAGCGGCTCGCATCAAACTCAACTGACCAGTCATCACTGATATCATATTTAGTATTAAAACCAAACTGAGTTAACTCCGCATTACGCTCTTCGTAGTCATTACGTACAACAACACGTTGACCTTGTGTTACCGCGCTGGTGATAAAACCACTTTCAGCATCTACGACCGCTGAGCTTGGATCGATTGTTCCTTGGCCCCAAGCAAATGGTACTTCAATACCGCGAAGGATTTTTTCATCTGAGAAATCAACATACAGTGCATCAAACGTCATGTTTAAGCGATCTGTTGGTGCGGCTTCGATAACAAGCATTGCAGAATCACGCTCAAGTGTTGATGAACGCACAAATGGTTTTGCGCCACCTAAAATAGAATAAGTTTGTCCATCATCACCCGTAAATTCAGGATAACCCCATGAGTTCCAGCGTTTTTCTTGGTTTGGTGAGCTCATGGTATTGTATGCGAATGCGACACCGATTGTGTCATCGGCAAATTGGTCAATATACGACACCGTACCGCGGAAACCTTGATCATCACCGTCTGGGTTTAACTTATCGAAACCAGTTTGCTCTAATTGACCATTAAACATGATCACGCGCTCACCTTTACTTAAAGGTTTTACGGTTTGCATGTCGATAACACCTGCAATACCTTCTGCGTCTAAGCTTGCGTTTGGTGTTTTATATACGGTTACACCGCTCATTATTTCAGATGGGTAAAGGTCAAACTCAACACCACGATTGTCCCCAATCGATACCTGCTCACGACCATTAAAGGTTGTTGCACTTTCGTTTTCACTAAAACCACGAACGCTTACACGACTGGCACGGCCATCTAGGCGCTGCGCGGTCAAACCTGGTAAACGTGCGATTGATTCGGCAATTGACGAATCTGGTAATTTACCAATATCTTCTGCAGAGATAGACTCTACTACTTCAGATGAAAAACGTTTTGTATTGATTGACTCAACGACGCTGCCACGAAAACCTTTAACTTCAATGACTTCAACGTCATTCTTTGCGGTGGGCTGCTCTTCTTGTGCGTGTGAAGCGAAACTGCTAATACCTGCGGTTGCAAGTGCAATTGTTAATATACTTGGTTTGAACATAGACATGATGTGTTTCCCGTTACCCAATTTTATATTTACTAACTTTTAGCGAGTTGCTTGTGATAGAAGCAAAACCATTTGTTAGCTATTTTGTTGTCAGGACGAATATTAACGCCCGCCTTATTTTATTAACAACTTTATGCATACGTATTCAAAGTAACGCAACACGCATTAAGTTAACATTAAATTTACACCTCAATTCATAAGTGACTGTTTTATTATGAGTTATTTTAGTGCAATTAACATTTATAGCTTTAATGATAGTCATTATTTATTTTTTGATGAAATAAGCTCGTCATTAAACATAAATAAAGTGACACAACGCTATTTTATTTTCTAATTTATTATTATGGAGAACATTTATTTAAGTACAATTGGTAAGACCAATATTAATAATCACCAATTTAGTGCACCCCCCTTATTTTTAAGCACCTAAATAAAGCAAACAATAAATTAACAATTTAACAAACCAAATTGGTAAAGAGATATTCAATAAACCGGCGTTAAAATCGATGAAATAAGCGATTGATTTAACCTCTTTTAATGGCCTTAAAATGGTGCATACGTATGCAGACTTTTTACAGTATGACGGGCTTCAAGTATGCTTTTTCAAATAAACGAGGATTAACACCTCTAAAAAAGAACAACACAAAGACAATGTGAAAACGGAGAAAGGCATGGCCCAAAAGCAATGGTATAAAGGTGCGGTTATTTATCAGGTTTATCCGCGTAGCTTTCAAGATAGCAACAACGATGGCATTGGTGACTTAGAAGGGATAATTAATCGCATTGATTACATTAAAAGTTTAGGGGTGGATGCTATCTGGATCTCACCTTTCTTTAAATCACCTATGAAAGATTTTGGTTATGATATTAGCGACTATCGCGATATCGACCCCCTTTTTGGTAACTTAGATGATTTTGATGAGCTCATTGCGCAAGCACATCAACGCGATATTAAAATTATTATAGACCAAGTGCTTAGTCACACCTCAGATCAACACCAATGGTTTATTGATAGCCGTGAAGATTTAACCAACGATAAAGCTGATTGGTATGTATGGGCCGATGCTAAAGAAGACGGAACAGCACCAAACAACTGGTTGTCTATTTTTGGTGGCGGTGCATGGCAATGGGAGCCGCGTCGTGGACAATACTACTTACATAACTTTTTCACGGAACAGCCTGATCTTAACTTTCATAACCCTGATGTTCGCAAAGCTGTATTAGATAATGTTGAGTTTTGGCTTAAAAAAGGCGTTGATGGTTTTAGGTTAGATGCAATTAACTTTTGTTACCATGACGCACAGCTTCGTGATAATCCTGCAAAACCAAAAGAAAAGCGTCAGGGCCGTGGTTTTAGTGAAGACAATCCGTATGCTTTTCAGTATCACTACTACAACAACACACAGCCAGAAAACATTGAGTTTATGCGTGACATTCGCACCTTACTCAATAAATACCCAGGAACCGTGTCACTGGGTGAAATTTCATCTGAAGATTCATTAGCCACCATGGCAGAATACACCGCCGGTGGCGATAAACTGCATATGGGTTACAGTTTTGAGCTACTAACTGATGACTACTCGAGTGAATATATAAGAAACACCGTTACTACACTTGAACAACGTATGACTGAAGGCTGGCCTTGCTGGGCATTTAGTAACCATGACGTAGAGCGCGTTGCAAGCCGTTGGAGCGAAACGGGTGAAGTAAACCCTGCGCAATGTAAGATGTTAACCGCCCTATTGGCCTCGTTACGTGGTAGCGTGTGTATGTATCAAGGTGAAGAACTCGGGCTCGGTGAAGCAAGCGTTGCGTTTGAAGATTTACAAGACCCATACGGCATTACGTTTTGGCCAAACTTTAAAGGCCGTGATGGTTGTCGTACCCCAATGCCTTGGGAAAACCTTGATAGCTCACATGCCAATGCTCACAATGCGGGCTTTAGTGAAGTAAAACCGTGGTTACCTGTTGATCAACAACATAAGCTGCAAGCAGTTGCTGAACAAGAGAATGATTCAAACTCAATATTAAATGCGTACCGTGAATTTATGGCATGGCGTAAAAACCAGCCGGTATTACTTGAAGGTGATATTGAGTTTTTACAAACCGAAGAGCCAATTTTGGCGTTTTACCGTACTCTAAACGATGAAAAAATGTTGTGTGTATTCAATTTGAGTGCTTCACAAGCAAAACTTACTATTAATGCAAGTGTTGAAAATGAACATAACGACCTTTATCATCACAACGCAAAGCTTGATAATGAAACACTGACAGTTGAGCCATTTGGTTGTTATTACGCCCACTGCAGTTAATATTTACATTATTATAAAAAAACCCGACGCACTGCTCGGGTTTTTTAGGTTCATTTTTAAT
>NZ_BADU01000056.1:0-46795 GCF_000239875.1 Pseudoalteromonas sp. BSi20311
AGCGGCTTTTTTTGTGTCTAGGTTCTAGGTTCTAGGCTCTAGGCTCTAGGCTCTAGGCAGAATTAGAATGTGTAGTTATACTGCGCGCCTAACAATACTGCATGACCTTTTGATTCAAAAGACCATTGCTGTGGTAGTGTTTCGCTTTCTACTTTTTCAGTAAAGTTTTGTGTTTTACCACGTAATACGCTCACACCTAAATCAACATTTGAGTTTTCATCGATCGTATAGTTACCACCAAACGAGAACCAAAAACGGTCTGTATCAGGGATAGAGATTGATAAATGCTGCTGTGATACAGGCGACTCATCAAACGCAAAACCAGCACGAAGCATTAAGTTTTCGCTGTACTGGTAATCAGTACCAATTGAGTAGCGCATTGCATCAGAGAAATCTTCTGTTTTTTCAAACGCGCTGAACTTGTCACCTGTAGGCGCTGTTACTTGTGCTTCTAATGAATCAAAGCTGCTCCAACCTGTCCATAATACGCTGTAGTGAACGCCTAGCTTTTCATCTAACTGGTGAGAACCAGAGAACTCGGCAATTGCTGGCAATGTGATTTCAACAGAGCCTGGTAAAACTTGATTTTGAAGTGGTGATACTGGAAGCTGTGTAAAGTACTCGCCTTCAAAAGTAATGTCTGTTTCTGTGCGGTAATTAAAACCAAAGCGGCTATTTTCATCTAGCTGATACATTAAGCCAACGTTTAAGCCGTAACCCATATCATCACCTTCAAGGTTAACCGCATCAGCACTTGCAGGAATAGATGCAATAACAGGGTTTACAGGAGGTACGAAACCAAACTTACGGATAATCTTCGCTTCTGCGTAAATTGCATTTAAACCAATACCAAAGCTAAACTGCTCTGATACTTTATATGCAACACTTGCGTTCATGTTTACAGTAACAATTTCAGTTTCACCAGCAATTTGGCCAGCTGCATAATCATCGTTAAACTCAGTCGCTAGGCCAAAGTTAGAAAAAGCACCAAAACCAACCGATACTTTATCGTTTACTGGCATAGTGAAATAGCCCGCAGGAATAATCGCGCTTGGTGCGATGCTGTCATCATTTAATACGCTGTTATCTAAACCGTAGGCATTACCTGTGCCTGTTAGGCTCACATCAGGGATTACAGCCATAGCTGCAACACTCAGTTGCTTCTCTTTAAACAACGTCATTAATGCTGGGTTACGAGAAACCACAGACGCATCGTCTGCTACAGACGCTTCACCTGCGTATGCGCGGCCTAAACCAGATACGTTTTGTTCAGCAAGCTGAAAAGCCGCTGCAAAGGTATCAGCTGAAACAAATGCCAGCGATGCCGCAATAAGAGTTTTAGTAAATTTCATTGTTGTGTCCTTAGCCAAACTCACTGTTTGGATAGCTATGTGTGTTGTTATTAGGATTTCAAACCCGCGTACACTACCTTAATTTTTTATAAAAAACTCTACTAAAACGTTAAAAAAGACTAAAAAACACGTTTTTTAACGACATTTTAACAACTATTTAAAACTCATCGGAGCAGAAGCGTGCTATTAGAGTATATACTCTAATAGCATTGATTCTCATTTGCATTGACTTGGATTACGTTGCAATTTACACTACCAATGGAATCACCAAGGGAGAAAATAGTGATCATTTTACTTATTATTGCAGGGCTTATTTTTTGTGGTTTAAGTGTTTATTTCTTTTATAAAGCAAATTATTGCGCGTGTACGCAAGCTGGTAAATGTGACAATCCTGTCAATCACTATTGGTTAGCGGCCATTAGCATGGCGGTTATTGCTTTGGTTTTTTGCTGCTTAGCACTGCATGTAGAATTAGGCACGTTACTTTGGATAACGCTAATGGGAAGTTGCTTTTTAGGTGGATATATTTCTGCTAAAACAAACAGAAAAAGACGATGCAAAAAAACTAAAGCAGTAAATGCTCTTTTAAAAGTCGAGGCAAATTAATTTTATAATCAGCGGGTTTGACACTTGCTTGTATTTTTATTTCATTATTGTTTAAGCTCAAATCAATATCTTTTGCGGTAACATGATGGTTATGTTTTGCGTTATAAAAAAGCTTCACTTTAGGTTTGATTGGGTTTGAATGATTCCCCTCTAGTACCAAGGCCAACCGTTCATTGGTTAACTTAACAATAGTACCCACCGGGTGAACACCTAAGCACTTTATAAATAGCTGTACTAACTCTGCGTCAAATAGCTGTTTATTAGCCAACAAATAACGTAGCGCATTTATAGGCTCATCCCCTTCTTGATGCGGCCTGTCTGCGGTGAGTGCATCGTACACGTCAACAATCGCCAAAATTCGAGCAGGACGACTTATTTTGCTTTCATCAACTCCTCGAGGATAACCAGAACCATCAAGACGCTCATGATGGTTTACAATCATATCTAGCATTAAAGTGGTGATACCTTTTGCACCTTTTAATAACCCTAAGCTTTGTGCAACATGCTTTTTTATTGCCGTCATCTCGTTACCTGTAACTTTGCCAGGTTTAGAGAATATTCCTTGGGGTAATTTGGCTTGCCCTAGGTCATGCATTAGTGCACCCATTGCAAGCTCCTGCACGGCTTCGCGTTTATACCCTAAGTATTTAGCGAATACCGCTGTAAAAATGGTGCAGTTGATCATATGACGCCAGTTATAACTATGCTTATCTTTAATGCGAGTTAAAATGGTCATAGCATGTTCATTGCGAAATACTGAGCTGACTATTTCATTACTTATCTCATTAAGTGCATCAGTATTCAGTGACAAGCCTGAGGTTAAATCACCAAAAATATTCTGTAGTTTTCTGTTGTGGGCATCATAACTAACGCTGGCTTTGGCAAACTCTTGTTGCAAGCTGACAACTCGTTTTTTACTGGCGGGCTTGTCTTGATTTGTAGCAGCGGCTTGTGGTTTTTCTTTTACTTTATATTTAGCCGGTACAGCCACATCACTTTTTGTAAAATCAATAAGAAGCTCTAGCACTCCTTCAGTAATTAAACGCTGAATTATAGATTTATCACGAACCAAACCGCTGGTTTTAATTTTTATACCATCCACACTCTCCTGCTGCTTGGTCACGCTATTTACGTACATGCCGGGGATAAGTTCTGATATAGGTAAGGTAACTAGCATAAATGTGAGGGTTTCTATAATTAAGGAATATTTACTCTAAATAGCATTATTTAGCTATAAAAGTCTAGTTTTTGAGTTTAGGGTAATAATAAATTATTAACACTAAAAATCTTTACAATTATTGATAATAAACCATAAGTACGGCACTGAGTATACGCCTAACGGTGTAAATTAGATTGCTACAAGCATTTTTTAACGGGGAATAAAATAGTGAGCTAATCTAAATAGCTATTATCGTTTCAAGGGGGGAAGTAAAACGCAAATGGCGCTCTCGGTAGGGATCGAACCTACAACTCAGCCTCCGGAGGGCCACGTGATATCCATTTCACCACGAGAGCACATTTGTTGCCGCCACATCAACTCGCGATATCAATGCTTTAGCATGCGCAATAATAAAGGCATCTTTATATAAATACCAGCATGATTCGTTTACATGTCTATAATTTAAACTATTCACTTAACAAAAGGTAAAAAAAGCGCTATTTATTTATATTCTATAAAAAAACAGTAACGCTTTAGACACATATTATCTATTATTGTCACTGGACGGAAAGATTAAACACGAGGAAGTAATTATGAAGTTAATGTCAACAGAACAAGTTGCTGAGTTTTTAGGCGTAAAGGCAGAGCGTGTTAAACGTCTTGCTCGAGAAAGCTTATTAATCGCTAAATCTGAAGATGATAATGGCGAAATGCAATTTGACGCTGATGAAGTAGCAAAATACAAAGAGCTAGCGGAACGCTTTGGTGGGCTTTAACTACCCACTGATGCTATAAGCTCATCCAATTGCGCGCGCAGTACAACAACCTTGTTGTTGATGGCGCGTTGCTCATACCAACCAATGCATAACAGTAAATAAACTATCTGGTAGCACTCAAGCTTGTGCATAGATAAGTAAAATTGCTCTGATGGCGTATATGCTTGATAACTTTTAAGCAAAGCATGCTTAGTTGCACTATCTAAGTTAAAGCTAACGGCTAACGCAGCAAGATCAAAGTAAACATCATTTTTTTGAGCGTATTCAAAGTCGATTAAATACACGCCCTGCGGATTAACGACTATATTTTCTTTCACTAAGTCATTATGGCAAAAGCCGTGTTCTATGGGCATATTGGCAATGCTTTCTAGCACTTTATCTATGTGCTTATCAAACTCTTTAAACACCAATAAATGCCGATAGGCTTGCAATTCAAGTGCGATATTCATCGTTTGAGTATCTGTCGTATGTGCATGTACTTTAACCAGTTTAGCAAGTAGCGGCATAGCTAAATAAGACTCTGCAACCTCTCCCTCTATATAATTAAAAGCCGCACGTTTATTTTGTTTATCAAGCCAGATAGGTGCAGGGCAAACTTGCTGTTTGCTGAGTTCACACTGAGCTTGAAGCGCGACTTCTGGCCAATATGATTGATAACACTTTAATAAATAAGATTGAGTGTCAGTACGTATTAAAAAGTTATCGTTACTTAAACCATTAACCAAGTACTCTGTTGAGGTTATTATACTAGGTGCTAAAAACGCACTACAAATATTAACTAACTGAGAATGCGGGTTCATAAATTAGAGTTGCGCCATTGGTTTTGCTTGGCTTTGCTCATATTCTTCGTACCACGTTTTAAACCCCCACGCCGCCATAATAGTATAGAATATAAAAAGCACGAGTGTTGGGTAATAACCCTTTTCGTAATACAAATACATTGATGCGGCATCAATCACTATCCAATATAGCCAATTCTCGAGTACTTTTTTAGCCACGAGATAAGTAGTGACTACTGCAAAGCAGGTGGTAAAACTGTCTAGGTAGGCAAAATCTGCATGGGTGTAATTTTGCATCACGTAACCAATCGCTAATGACGCTAGGGTGGTTAATACTATTAAAATGATATGTCGGTTCACAGGCCACGATGTAATCAACCGTTGCGCTTGATTAGCTTTACCTTTTCGCCACACAACCCAACCAAACACGGCCATGTACATATAATAAAAGTTCAGTAATGACTCCATTAGCAACGCGCCATTCCAATACATAATGGTATAAATAAGCGTACTAAAAAATGCCGCAGGCCAGCACCATAAATTCTCTTTTATGGCTAATAATAAATACGCCATTGATAAAGCCACCGCAATATACTCCCAATGCGACATGGCAGTGAAACCACTAAGTATTTGCGTTATAAAATCCATCATTATAAAACGACCGTATTTGTTAGGAGGTTATTCGGGAGATAAATCGCCCGAGATAAATTTACACACAAAGATAGCTTTACCAAATTGCTCGTATGAATGTTTAATCTCTGTACTGATCACTTGCATTACTAAGTCATAATCACCAAATATTTGAGTCGACATGGTATTCGTGATCACTTTGAGCTCTTCATAGGCATTTACTCTGTCGATAAAGCCTTTAATAAAGGGAATATAATCTTGGTGAAGCGGGTATTTACTGATCTCTACTGATAATTTCATTTCAAACTCAACTTTTTAATTATTTGATTTCAACTAATCATTCAACGCAACTTAAATACAGTGTAAAATTACACTAACACTCAATTTAACTGAGCTTATTATGGCACGCAGAATTACCTATACTTTTAAAAATCAACCGCGCGAGATTAACTTCGCAAAAGATAAATACCACGATATGTATCAGGCTATTGCGGCTGCTGAGGGTATTGATTTAACTAACTACTTAAACATGGTACGCCAAATTGAAATGACCTCTAAAGGGTCATCAGCTGTGCGTAACTTTCGTGACCAAGAATTTGCGCGTATGGGCTTTAGCGATATTTACTTTATAAAAGAGTAGCCATACTCATTAAGCTAACATCACGTTCATGTCAGCAATGTAAACTTACCGCATATCTTTAATAATAAATATTATCGCTGGTACTCATAACTTACGCGCGGTGTAATATTACACAATAACTCGTAAGAAATGGTATCAGCACATTGTGCAATCTCTTCTACTGGTAACTCGGGTCCCCACATAATCACCTCATCACCCACTTCGACGTTGTGCACGTTATTACCTATATCAAGGGTGATCATGTCCATGGCTACACTACCCACAATACCGTAACGATGACCATTTATAATCACAGGTGTGCCTTCTTTCGCATGACGCGGATAACCATCACCATAGCCCAGTGCAACCACAGCCAACATCGTAGGTTTATCACTTTGCCAGCGACCGCCATAGCCTACTTGCTCATGTGCCCCCACATTACGCACTGCTATCACCTTAGTAGTTAAGCGCATTACAGGCTTTAATTGATGATCTTTACCTGTGTGATTGGCCATAGGCGATACACCGTAAAGCATTAGCCCAGGTCGAACCCAATCACCATGACCACTCGGCCACGCTATAATTCCTGCTGAGTTCGATAAACAATGGGCTTGCTCAACCTCTTGGGTTAAATTATCAAACAAAGCAATTTGCTGCACTGTTTTAGTATTTTTTACATCATCGGCACAGGCAAAATGGGTCATTAAATTTATTTTGTTTTGTGCATTTGGGCTGGCTTGTAGGCGCTGATAAAACATATCAAACTGCTCAGGCGCAATACCTAAACGATGCATGCCGGTATTTATTTTTAACCAGCAATTTAAGGGCGCATCTAGCTGCGCACTTTCCAACATTTTTAGCTGTATTTCGTCATGAATAATAGTTTGAAAATTATTCGCCAGTAGAATAGGTAAGTCTTCTTGATGAAAAAAACCTTCTAGCAACACAATCGGTTTTGTAAGGCCACCGGCACGCAGTGCTAACGCTTCATCTATACGCGCAACCGCAAATGCATCTGCTTCATTTAAGTGCTGCGCAATAGTGACTAAACCATGCCCATAAGCATTCGCTTTAAGCACGGCCATGACTTTACTATTGGGCGCAAAGCGTTTTACTTGCGCTAAGTTATGTTCAAGCGCGGTTAAATTAATTTCAGCAGTGGCTAAGCGCATTAGTAATCATCATCTACAGCAGGCCCAGCATAATTATCAAAGCGAGAAAATTGACCTTGGAAAGTTAGGCGCACTTTACCAATCGGACCGTTACGCTGTTTACCGATAATAATTTCGGCAATGCCTTTTTCAGTACTGTCTTCGTTGTATACTTCATCACGATAAATAAACATGATCAAATCGGCATCTTGCTCAATAGAGCCTGACTCACGTAAATCTGAGTTAATTGGACGTTTATCAGCACGTTGCTCTAGAGTACGATTAAGCTGCGATAGAGCAACAACCGGACACTGCAACTCTTTCGCTAGTGCTTTGAGTGAGCGGGAAATTTCAGCAATTTCTAAAGTACGATTATCAGACAGACTAGGTACACGCATTAATTGCAGGTAATCGACCATGATCATACTAATACCACCATGATCGCGTGCTATACGACGCGCACGTGAGCGAACATCGGTAGGTGTCAAGCCTGAGGCATCATCAACGTACATTTTGCCTTTCTCCATGAGTAACCCCATGGTTGATGAAAGGCGCGCCCAGTCATCGTCATCTAGCTGACCAGTACGTACTTTGGTTTGGTTAATTCGGCCAAGGGACGCCAGCATCCTCATCATAATTTGTTCAGAGGGCATCTCTAGTGAGTAAATAAGCACCGGCTTGTCTTGAGTCATTGCGGCATGTTCAGCAAGGTTCATCGCAAAGGTGGTTTTACCCATTGATGGACGCGCTGCCACAATAATTAAATCAGATGGCTGCAAGCCTGTGGTCATTTTATCAAGATCAGTATAACCTGTACTCACACCGGTCACACCATCTTGTGGTGATTGGTAAAGCTCTTCTATTTTATCAACGGTTTTTTCAAGTATATTGTGAATGCTTTGCGGACCATCGCTGCTTTTTGTACGCTGCTCAGCAATTTTAAATACTTTACTTTCAGCAAAATCCAGTAAGTCGTGACTAGTTCGCCCTTCTGGGTTAAAACCTGCTTCGGCTATTTCGTTAGCAACGCCAATCATTTCACGTACTACGGCGCGCTCGCGCACGATACTCGCGTAAGCGTCAATATTAGCAGCACTTGGGGTGTTTTTTGCTATTTCGGCTAAATATGCAAATCCACCAATACCTGACAACTGATTATTTTTTTCTAAACTTTCAGAAATAGTGATTAAATCAATTGGATCGCCAATTTCAGCCAGTGCTGTCATCGCCTCAAAAATAAGCTTATGGGTACGGGTATAAAAATCCTGTGACACAACAAGTTCAGCTACGCGATCAAATGCTTGGTTATCAAGCATTAAACCACCTAAAACAGATTGTTCAGCTTCTATTGAATGGGGAGGAACTTTAAGAGTGTCGACTTGCTTATCTGGTTTGGCCATAACTTCACAGTACTAAAATTGAATAGCTCTATTCTATCGACTTGGCGGGGCTGTGCAAATAGCAAAGCAGGAAATCTTTTCCTGCTTTTTGTTACTTGAAATAAAATGGGTGTTTATTGGCGTTTAAGTTCGATAACACCGCTAATAGTATTCATTTCTACGCTAGCATCTGTGCCATTAGTATTAAACTTAATTCCACTTGCAGGGCCGTATTTGGCTTTTTGCACTTGATCGTCAGTTAACTGGTTGTCAATTTTACCGCCAGCGTGTGCTTCTACCTCAAATTGTGCTGATAAATCAGCAGGGAAATAAAACGCAGCGTTGCCACTAACAGATTCAAAGCTCACATCAGCATCACTCAGAAGACGGTTAATTCGCACCTTAACTTCGCCATTTACGGTGCTTATTTGTAATTCTTTTATGGCATCTAGATTAAAGTTGATATCGCCATTTACGTTTTCTAAGCGAATATCGTTGGCCGTCGAGTTTGATGTAATATTGCCATTAACTGCGCTAAAACGAACTTCACCACTAGATTGCTGATCATCAATCGAACCATTAACGGTTTCAAATTGAACTTTACCGTTAAGTGCTTTTGCCTTGATGTCACCATTTACACTGGTCAGCTTAATATCACCATTAAGATCATTTACAGTAATAGCCCCATTAACTACGTCAATTTCAGTGCCTTTTTGTAACTCTTTGGCCGTTACCGACGCATTAACACCAACAAATTCCAGCGCGCTACTTTTTGGCATAAAAATAGTGAGCGTTGAACCATTGTTGTTATTATCCCAATTAGAAAGTTCAGGCATTTTCACGATAAACTGAGTTTTATTGCCTTGTGTTTTAAGAGTATAACCTTGTGCCTTATCATCAAGTTCACCCGTTACTTTAAACTGGTTTTTATCCCAACCCGTTACTTTAATGTCACCGCGCTGGTTTTCAATGTGGATCACTCCAGCATTGGGTACCTCAATTTGCTGATCTATTTTTTCACCAGCAAATACGGCCATGGGTAATAAAGCGATCCCTAATATTATTGCTTTCATTTATTTCTCCTATATGTGTTGCCAACGCGGTGCATGCACCTTGTTAATTAAATCGAGTTGTTGTTGATAAACTTGCGCTAGCATAGACAGTAGCGCCTTGTTTTTCGGTTCATTTTCAAGTGTTTGTTTTATTGCTTGCTCTGCGTCTTCAAGTTCTTGTAACTGCACTTGCCAGTTATCGGTCAATGCTACTTGGCTTTGATATTGCACTAGTAAGCTTTGTTTTTGCTTAGTAAAAAACTCACTCATTGCCACTGCGGTATTTGTCTCTGGTGCTTTAAATAACACCACCGCACTCACTAAAGCCGCGGTAAAACATGCAGCAAGAGCGGTGAGTTTCGGCCAATATTTATTAGTATTTATAAAGGGCTGATTATTAGCTATTATTGCGCGCTCGATTCCATCCCACAGTTCTTTTTTTGGTGGGATACTTTTATCTAACTGGGTTAAAGACTCATTTAAATAGTCATCAAAATTTGTTTTACTCATTTTCGTACCACTGCTTTAATAATTGCCTTGCACGATGATATTGCGCCTTACTAGAGCCTACCGCCATGCCTAACAGGGTTGCAATTTCTTCATGCCTATAACCTTCTACTGCATACAGCACAAATACCATTCTTGCTCGCTCAGGCAGCCTAACAATTAATTTATCCAGTCCATTTAGTCCGTTACAGTCATTTGCAGTTTGTTCATCCATACCGCTTTGCTCAAAGCTAATTACTTTATTAAGCCAATGTTTTTGCCTACGCACATAACTAATAGCAATATTACTGGCGACACTATAAAGCCAAGTGGAAAATTGCGATCGCCCATCAAACTGCGTTATTTTTTTCCATACTTGTACAAACACTTCTTGGGTAGCATCTTGCGCATGCCCCTCATCGGCTATGAGCCTCAGGCATAAGCCATAAACTTTTGCTTTATGCATGTCATAGAGCGCTTTATAGGCTAACTGGTCGCCATTTTTAACTTGATCAATAAGCATTTGCTGCACTTGATCAGTTATTGGCTGATTAGCGTCCATTAACATCGCAAATTTTTCCTATTTATAATTATGTAATTGCAATTTAACTTATTAGACGCGCAGAAGAATAGAAAGGTTTAAATAAATAAAAAATAAAGGGACCTGAGCCCCTTTATATTATTAAGTTTAATGATAAAAAAAATGAGTTTTAAATAATCGGCTCATCCTCTGGTACTTTATAATACCAGCCTAAAAACACGATTTTAGGTTTCAAATTACCACCGGGGCTATTATTGGCATTTAATAACGCCGAATCAAAGTGAATACCACTCCCCCCATTTGCATTTACTGACGCTCCGCGCACCGTACCAAACAAGGCACCCGAGCCAGTTAATTTAACTGATGTAAGAGGTGCATAAATAGCGGCATATAATTGTGAGTCGCTCTGAATTAATATGCCATCGTTACCAACAAAAGAAGAAAACACCTGAAAAGCGGGATGCCCACTTGGCGCTAACCCCTGATCTTCAACAATCACTTTTGCAGATGCCCCAATGTTAAATTTACCAGTAGTAATAATTGTTAAGCTACTACCCGCTTTAACTGTTAGTTTAGAGTTGTTTTGCATATCAAACTGACCATCAACAACCCAAATAACATCGCCACCATCAATAGTCACGGCAGCATTACTAGAGAGCTTTACTCCTGTAAAACCAAAAATATACTCGCTCGGTGCCGCATCTGCTGGTATTTGTGGTAAACCACTAAAAATGAATACTTCATCTGTTGTTGCGGTTAAATCACTAAAGCTGCCACTAATTGATTGACCTTGCTTAGGTTCAAACGCATAAACTGCTCCGCCACCTAAAGCAAAGTTGGTATAACTGGTAGTATCATCAATTAAATTAATAACCCGTGCTGGAATATTAATTGGGTCACAGCTAGTGTCTGGGTTAGTAGGATCATACCCAGGAAGAGTAGGATCAGAGGTAGAGACAGCCTCAACTTCGGGGTTTACATTAAATTGCACTGCAGTGTAAGCACTTCCGCCTTGAGCATGGGCACTGTCGCCAAAACTTCCTGAACCGCCATATAATATATCCAGCCCTTCTGCATTTATGTTATCTATAAAAGTACCTTGCGCCATACTTACGTCGCCGTTTACACGAACATACCCTGTAATATGCCCACCACCACGTTGGTAAGAAAAATCGCCTTGAGTTCGAACATTCCCTTCAACGCGCAAAGTACTAGTATCTCTGCCGCCAGAAATTTCTACCCCACCATTTGAGTGTATATCACCTAAAATAATACCGTCGCTTTGTAAATAAACTATCCCGGTGGCTTTAATGTCACCTCGGATGGAATCACCACCCACACTTACATCGGCGTCTTCATCAATAGTGGCAACATCCCCTTCACTGGTGTTTGTTTCATCATAAGTACCCAAATCAGAATCATAGCTGTCTATAACACCACTACCACGTAAATTTAAGCCAACACACCCCACCAATGCATTAGTAAATAGTGAGCCTGGTGATGCCGGCACAAACCCATAGCGTGCAACTAAATTACTTTGCGCGTCGTCGTCATAGCGGCTACCTTGGCTGGTGATTTCTATTTCACCCGCGGCATTAATCGCAACCGATGAGCTAAACTTTGAATCACTTACCTCACCAGTACCTGTTATAACCCCTGAATCAGCAACCATCTGAATCATATCTAAGCTGCTGTCATCGTTAAGCTTTTGCTGCATAGCTTGGGCTTGTTCAAAAACACCTTTTTCAGCCAACAAGCGACTATTAATTTTCTTTTGAAAATTACCACTTAATCGTTCTTGAACCACGTTTTCTCTTAATGAACTCAGCACAACAACACTTGAAATACCAAGTAAAATAAGGACTATAACCAGCGTAAAACCTTTATCACTAATACGTTTCATGAGCCGAATACTCCTGATAAAATAACGCTAGATACAGCTATATTCATCTCCACTGCATTATTAAACTGCCTAGGTAATCCCTCCGGCTTAATATTTACTGTAACCACATTATTATTAATACTAAAACTTAATGTCTCTACGCCCGTTAACAACCTTTCGGGAGTGTCTGCATCTTTCGCACACATTAAGTTATTGTTCTGTAAGTAGTAACGTTCAACAACAGCAACACTAGACACATCACCATTGCACGTAATCACTCCAGCTGGCATGGTATAGGTAATAGTCATTCCGTCAGCCGATACCACAGGCAAATCAAATGATTGCTTAGTACTTCTTGTCAAAACCGTATTACTGTAACGCAATACCTCTTGTGCATTTTCAAGCTCTTTGCTTACTTGAATACCGCTTTTTATTGCCGAGTACGACAAGCTAACACCTGCTAGCAAAAAAGCCCCTGCAGCCATTGCAACCATTAACTCAACAAGGGTAAACCCTTTTGCAACTCGCCAGTTTTTCATGGGCATTCTCCACTAATGTCAGGATAAGTTGCATTTAAAGTAATTTGATTAATTACATTATCGGTTAGGCGCTCATCCTGCCATGAAATACTGACTTGCATTTCATTAGCGTAACTAGCCGGTAATGACAAACTATAATCGGCAATTTGTGGAGCTAATGACGCTTTAAAAGCAACATCATTAAAAAAGTCGGGGTTATCTTTTTGCAGGGTACATAAATGAGGCCATATTTGCTCTATGGTATTTTGAGCCTGAATTAACGATACCGTATAGTTAAAACTATTAGTAGCATACTGCAATGACTTCAGCTGAGCTGCCGCTAATCCCAACAATGCAATTCCTGCTACAACAACAGCTATCATCACTTCAAGTAACGTAAAGCCTTTTTGTAACTTCATCATGCGCACCCATTTAAAGACACATCAGCTAACCAACTCTGCCCACTTTTTAAAATGCACAGATAATAATCTTTTGTATCGCTAATGCCATCTTTAACCAATATAGTAGTAGCAGCAGATACTTCACCTGTTGCTTTTACTTCACGATCTTGTAGGTTAATTTCTATATTAGAGTAGTTAGAAACAAACTCACGCAACACTTCATCAGAGCCACTTTCAGAACTAACTACCTGCCACTTTGTACCTGCAGTAACTAGTTTAAGATTAACTTCTCGCTTGGCCGCTTCGCTTCGCGCATATTTATATACGCTAATTAATTGGTTAGCCGTTGTTACTATTCGGTCTTGTTGAATCTGCTTTATAAAGCTAGGCACAGCCACTGTCGCTAAAATACCAATGATACTCAGCACGACACTTAGCTCTATGAGTGTAAACCCTCGCGACTTTTGCATTTTATTTACTCCCAACAGTCAGTGCCTTGTGCCTCAACACTGCCATCATGCTTAATTATTAATGCCCCACATCTGTCCGCAGCTTGAGCAGATCCTGTTTTAGGTGTTGCCTTCAACGAGTAACCTCTGTTTTTAAAATCAGCCGTAGCGCCTGTTACTTTATTCGTGGGTGTATAACTAAACGTATAATATTCAGTGTTAGCAGCTGCATCAAACGCATTAGGGTACCCACCATTACGAGAGTAAACTCGTTCTAGCGTGGCACTGTATTGTAATATTTGCTGCTGCACATCTGCACGCCGACTTCGCTCTAAGTAACTTTGATACGAAGGCAACGCAACGCTGTAAAGAATACCTATAATCGCCACTACAATTAAAAGCTCGACTAAAGTAAACCCAGCACAAATAATTCTTTTGTTGTAATTTATTAACATTGATCAAACTTTTATAACCATAAAGCACTAATATAGCTCATACCATAGTTTTGTCAATATTGCAAAAAAGGAACAAAATGAATTAATATACTGAATTTATTAAAGTTAAAGCGGTTTAACTTTTTTAAGAACTTTTAAATGGGGTAGGTTGTTTGTATATATAAGAGAGTAATAAAAACCTGAGTTCTGAATAGTAAATTAATTAGTACCAATTCGCTTGATGAAGTGAGCTATTTTAAGGAAGGAAAATAGTGTCGATATCAAGGCAAAAATTTCGTTGTTTAGTTGTTCTAAATGAGACGTTTTTAATGCAGCTAGCATCTGATTTAGCCCCTCAAAATGATTAAGTATTATTGCAGATTGGTGTAACCAAGCTGCTTTTAGCAAGCTCAAAGCTATTGGGTAAAGTGCCTTTAATTTTGATCAAAAAAAACCGTGCCTAAGCACGGTTTTTTTAACTTAATTTTAAAAAATTAAGCTTCAGCAATAACGATTACTTTAATAGTAGCTGTTACGTCTGAGTGTACTGCGATTGCAACGTCAAATTCGCCAGTCTCACGGATAGTACCTAGAGGTAAACGAACTTCTGATTTAGCAACTTCAACACCAACAGCTGAGATAGCGTCAGCGATATCACGAGTACCGATTGAACCGAATAATTTACCTTCGTCACCAGCTTTAGATACTAATGTAACTTCTGCTAATGCTTCAAGTTTGTCAGCGCGTGCTTGTGCTGCAGTTAACTGTTCAGCGATTTTTGCTTCTAGTTCTGCGCGACGTGCGTCAAACGTTTCAATGTTTGCTTTAGTTGCAGGAACTGCCTTACCTTGTGGGAAAAGGAAGTTACGTGCGAAGCCAGATTTAACTACAACCTGGTCACCTAGGCCACCTAGGTTAGCGATCTTATCTAGTAGAATAACTTGCATGTTTCTACACCTTTTAAAAACGTGTTAATCCGCTGCTTACTTATGTAAGTCAGTGTATGGAAGAAGGGCTAAGTAGCGAGCACGCTTAATAGCAGTTGCTAGCTGGCGCTGGTATTTAGCGCTAGTACCTGTGATACGGCTAGGTACGATTTTGCCACTTTCTGTAACATAGTTTCTAAGAGTAGCTAGATCTTTGTAATCGATTTGTTGTACGCCTTCCGCTTTAAAGCGGCAGAACTTACGACGTCTGAAATAACGTGCCATGAGATTAATTCCTCAAATAATTCTTTCTATATGCTGAGCATGCAAAACCAATTGGCTAAGGCCGTTACGACCTTCGTGGCGATTTAAAAAACCACTCACTTGCAATGCCTGCCCAACGTGCAAATGTTGAGTCTGTTGTTGCATTTGCTTACCACTGGCAACCACCTGAAGCCTAACGTAACTATTACGGTTAAGATCTGCTTCAACTTGCATTGATTTATGTTCTACAACAAAAATACAATGCGGTATGCCCGCGGGGCTTTGGCTAAACTTGGGTGTTTTACAAACTACCCCCGATATAACCAGCTGATTCGTATATGGGCTAACCATTATAGTAACTGCTGACTACGTGCCATGCTAGGACTCAAAACAATTAAGCAGCTGGTGCTTCTTTCTTCTCTTCTCTTACAAGAGGAGACGCTTCAGTTACAGCGTTTTTAGTACGCATAACTAAGTTACGAAGCACTGCATCGTTGTAGCGGAAAGTAGTTTCTAGCTCGCTGATTACTTCAGTTGGTGCTTCAACGTTCATAAGAACATAATGAGCTTTATGAAGCTTGTTGATTGGGTAAGCCAGTTGACGACGGCCCCAGTCTTCAAGACGGTGGATAGTACCACCCGCTTCAGTGATAGAACCAGTATAACGTTCGATCATACCAGATACTTGCTCACTCTGATCAGGGTGAACCATGAATACGATTTCGTAATGACGCATGGATATTCCTTACGGTTAATAGAGCCTTCTACCGTTTCGGCCGGTCGGTTTAAGGCAAGGAATTAATAGTTTAAAAGCCGAAATGAGCGCGTATTTTACGCTTAGTAGGATAATTAAGCAAGCAGGTTTTTTAAGCTTTGATAGATAAGTGTTGAAGGTTTCGGGTTTCGGGTTTCGGGTTTCGGGTTTCGGGTTTCGGGTTTCGGGTTTCGGGTTTCGGGTTTCGGGTTTCGGGTTTCGGGTTTCGGGAAAACATTATTGAATGATCCCTTTATATCAACAGATAAAATAAAGATAAGTGTTTTATTTTTTTGTAGCAAACGCCGAGCTTTGCTCGCGTAAAAAACGTGGCTTTTAAATACATTAGCCTATAAACAAAAAACCGATGTTTAAACTAAACATCGGTTTTTCTTTGGCTAAAAGCTGACAGCTAAAAACTGACCGCTTGTCTTCATCACTTCCCTATCGCTTCTTTGGCGAATAAGTGTTTGATTGGGCCTAAGTTATCAACGAGTGAAAGCCCAACTCCACGAATCAGCTTTTTAACTGGGTTTGCGCCTTCAAATAACTCTTTTAACCCTTGCATCATGGCTATGTGTTTTTGTGCGTCGAGCTTGCGGGTACGTTCGTAATCACGCAGTGTCCGTGTACTGGCAAATTCTTTGGCGTCTTGACTTAACAGCTCGATTAAATAAGCCGCATCTTTTAGGCCCAGGTTCATACCGAGCCCTGCTAATGGATGAATGGTATGCGCTGCATCGCCCATTAACACCACGTTGCCATTAACCCATTGTTGGGCGTAACGCATTTTAAGTGGGAATGCGACGCGCTTACTTTGCACTTCACATAAACCACATTGGCCATCTATGGCAGCCATAACTGCTTTATTAAAGGCGGTGTCGTCCATTGCTAGCAATTCATCGCAATGATTGGGGCTGGTAGACCACACAATAGAATGAGTATGCTCATCGCTCAGAGGTAAAAAAGCTAGCGGCCCGGTTGGTAAAAATACTTGGCGTGCGGTATTTGCATGTGACTCTTTGGTTTTAACTGTCGCTACTAACGCATGGTGATCGTAATCTTTAAAGCTCAGCGCCATATTAAACTGTTTACGAATCGCTGAATTTGCCCCATCCGCCGCCACCAGCAACTTAGCAATAATAGGTTCGCCAGTTTTTAAATTAATAAATACATCAGACTCACTTTGATGTATTTGCTGATACTCAGTATCAAACATCACTGTGGCATTACTTTGTTGCTCAAGCTCTTTTATTAGCGCAAAGCGAATAATATCGTTTTCAACAATGTGCCCTAAATGCTCAAGCTCAAGTTGCTCGTTATTAAAGGTTATTTTTCCAAAGCTGTCGGCATCGCGTACATCCATGTGCGTATAAGCACAAGCACGCTCAGCTATTATGTGTGGCCATACATTTAATTGCTTCAGTAAGGTCTGGCTGGCAATACTTAGTGCACTAACTCGTAAGCCATAATCATCGCTAGGTGAAGCTTGAGTTGGCGCTGCATCTAACACAGCCACGCTAATATTCGCTTTAGCAAGCCCGAGCGCCAGCGTTAACCCAACGCAGCCACCACCCACTATACAAACCTGTACTTGTTTCATAAACGTGTACCTTGTTTAACTTGACCCATTAATTGTTTTGCTAATGGGGCTTTTAATGCAGGGAATAAATCCATTGAAAATAGCCCAATACTTCGACCAAGCGCTAACACCCGTGATGAGTTTGAAAAAAGTCTGACCAGAGCATCGGTCAATGTCATTACGGTTTTTATATCATCACTGCGCTTGATTGAATATTGACGAGTAAAAGCATAGCTACCTAAATCATGTTCACTGTTTGCAATTAAGTTACTCAGCACTTGTACATCTCGCAACCCTAAATTAAAGCCTTGTCCTGCAATAGGGTGAATGGCGTGTGCCGCGTTGCCTATCACCACTGTGCGGTGCGTCGTTAATGACTCTATTTGCCCATAAACTAGAGGGTAACTAGCGCGCATACCGACTTTTATAAACTGTCCTGCACGATAACCAAAGGCAGTTTGCAGCGCACTTATAAAGTCTGGTTCACTTAGCGACATATACTGCTCAATATGCTCTTGGCGCATACACCATACTAACGAATAGCGGTTATTACTCATGGGTAACAAAGCCATTGGCCCATTTTGGGTAAACCGCTCAAACGCCTGATGATTGTGTCCACCAGCGACTTCTATATTGGCAATAATCGCACCTTGTTCATAAGGCTGGGTATTGAAGCCGAGCCCCAATAAATTACGAGTTGGCGACTGTGCACCGTCGGCAATCACCAACAGCTTGGCACTGAGTTTTTCGCTACTTTGTAATGTAAGTTCATTACTATCGGCGTTTTGTTTTATCGCTGTTACGCTATCTGGGCAAAAAAGCGATATGTTTGATTGCATTAAACGCTGATGCAGCGCTCTGCCAAATGGGTTTACCTCTACCACATAACCTAATGAGGGTTTTGCAAACTCATCACACTGTATATGGGTTTTACCAAAGTGTCCTTTGTCTGACACACTCACTTTTTTTATGGCCGCAGCATAGGGAGCGTTCATTTCAAATAAATTGAGGCTTTGTAAATACTCTACCGACTGCTGGGCAAGTGCGATACTTCTGTCATCAAAGCTTGGATGATAATCAGTGGTTACTTGATTTGCTTCAATTACAGCAATATTTAAGCTGGGATTTTTTTTACTTATACTTAGAGCACAACTTGCGCCAACTAAACCACCACCAATTACTACAACATCAAACTGCTTAGCCACTTTTATCTCCAAGCTTATGCGTTTTTAGCGCTTTGCATTAGCGCTTCTATTTCACTAATTGTTTTAGGCACACTAATGGTTAAGTTGTCGTGACCTGAATCAGTTACTAATAAGTTATCTTCAATACGAATACCTATACCTTGGTATTTTTGAGGCGCATTTGAGTCTTTACTAATATACAGCCCAGGCTCAATGGTTAGCACCATACCCGGCTCTAAGGCGCGATCTTGGTTATTAACCTTATAATCACCCACATCATGAACATCAAGTCCTAACCAGTGACCAAGGCCATGCATGTAGTATTCTTTACAGGCACCTTGTGCCATTAACTCATCAAAATCGCCGGTTAAAATATCTAAATCGAGTAACCCTTGGGTTAGCACTTGCATAGCGAGCTTATTTGCCTGAGATAAGAGGCCTCCGGGTTTTATTTCGCTAAATGCGACTTCTTGCGCTTTAAGCACAATATTATAAAGCGCAGCTTGCTCGGTGCTAAATTTACCGTTAACCGGGAAAGTACGCGTTATATCGGCGGCGTAGCCTTGTAGTTCACAACCTGAATCAATCAGTACTAAGTCGCCATTGTTTAATACGTCGCTATTTTGGGTGTAATGCAAAATATTGGCGTTATCGCCACTGCCGACAATAGTGCCATAAGCAGGATGTGGCGCCCCATTCATTGCATAGTGATGATGAAGCTCAGCTTCTAGTTGAAACTCGGTTGCGCCAACGTGGGAAAAACGCATGGCTCGCATGTGTGCTCGAGCGCTTATTTCACAGCCCTCACGCATAATGTTAATTTCGCCTGGCGATTTAAATAAGCGCATTTCATGCAATAAAGAGCGAATATCTTTAATTGTACTCGGTGCTGCATCCCCTTTTTTAGGGGCACTGCGCAAAGTGTTAAGCATTGAAAATACTTTGCCATCAAAGGCAGGATACGTCCCTTGTGCATAAAATAAAATCTGTTGGCCGTTCACCAAATTCAATAATTGTTCATTTAGCTCACTAAGTGCATAAGTTTTGTCGAATAAGTATTCGCTTTGTGCTTTTTCAAAACCAATGCGTCTGCCGTGCCATACCTCTGCAAGTTTGTCTTTATCTAAGCAAAATAATAGTGAGGGTGTATCACTGTTTTTGCAAAGCACCAACACGGCATCGGGTTCGTTAAAACCAGTTAAGTAAAAAAAGTCACTGTCTTGTCGAAACGGATAATGTGTATCACGGCTACGCGTGAGTTCTGTTGCTGCGGGAATTATAGCAATACTGTTATTATCCATTGCCGCCAATAAACGCTCGCGGCGCGCTTTAAACTCTGACTTTTGTATTTCAACCATTAATAACTAACCCATTACTTTTATTGTGTTGCTCAATTAATGCAGTGTTTTTTTGTTGCTTTGTGGATTTTGCTCTTTGCCAAGCTCAGCAAAACACAGAAGCGCCGATACGCGGACGTACTCAATCACTTCATGCAGTGCTTGGCTATCTTCTTCGGTTTCTTCAAAGGTTGTATCTAGGCGTGTAATTTCGCTAAAGTCACTGATCACTTCTTTTACATCTGCCGACAGCTTGCCATAGTCTTTTTGCTTTAAGCCAAAGCCCAACATAAACCCAGCTACCCATGATACGAGCCCGTTGGCCTGATCGATGAGTGTTTCGTCATCACTAGGTAAAAACAAGTCAAATTGAAACTCTTCGTTATTAAAACTTTCAACCACTTGTTGATAAATTTGGCCAAAAAACTGTTTTAAATCGTTGCTAAACGACTCGCCATCATTAAATACATCGCTCAGTAAGCCTAAATACTCTTTATCGTCAATGCTTAGCCCACAAGCAAGTAAGCCGCTAATAACGCCATGCGCTTCTGCGGGTGATACAAATATTTCATTTTTCTCTAAAAGAAGTTGGGCTTTTTCGTAATCTGGTAAGTTATTCATAATGACGTCTTCGCTTTGCTAATTAAAGCAATGCTACCACTCGATAAAAAGCAACTCCAATGAATTCTATGACTGAGGTCAAAAGCAAGCGATTGAAAAGCAAATTGAGTTCAAAAAGCAATCTTAAAAGTAAATACAAGATTAGGGTCTGTTGACCCTTCAAGGTTAAATTTGCAGCAGTCTGTTTGGTATTTAGGCAAGGCAGAGCCTATGTGGTGTGGTGTGGTGTGGTTATTCCCCATAAATAGGCGATAACGCAGCATCAATGCCAAACAGGCGCTGCCCGAAGGGTTCTGCCTAGGGGCGATTTACTCTTTGTTGCTCGGTTTTTACTTAGCCCACTAGGTTACAAACCTCGCGCCGCGATTAAACCGCCCCTAGTTTGAACAAATTTTAATCCGCAAAGGTCAACAGACCCTAAATTTGCAGGAAAACTGAGCGAACAGTGTAATTTTTTACGATTGGGGTTTAAGGATTGGAATATGTCTTATATACTGAATTTGTTCCCTGGGGTGAAGGAGCTTGGTTAAGTCCCTGAGCCGATAAATTTTATACTAGGATTTTTGTTCGTCTACTATTGTGCAAGCTCGGCATGTACCGAGAAGCCTACGGTAGACCGCAGATTTCCGCCCTGAAACCTCAAGGTTTCAGGACTGACACCGGCACCGCATGCTCGGGGAACACCTTCCTTTATAGCTTAGGTTCTTAAGCATTTCTTTAGACTAAATATTCCCTATCTTTCGTCTTTAAATATATCGAACTGCGTCTCCACAGCCCGATATTTAATTTTATTTCTAACGCCTATCCCTTTGTCTTTCTAATGCCTAACACTACTTAAACCAACCTTGAAAGCGCTCCATAAGCATATAGTTAACTGGAACAAGTAATAAAGTTATAAAGGTCGCAAATATGATCCCGAACCCTAAGCTCACAGCCATAGGAATTAAAAACTGCGCTTGAGTCGCCTTTTCAAACAGCAATGGCATTAAGCCTATAAAGGTGGTTAAACTAGTGAGCATAACCGGTCGAAAACGCGCTACGCCAGCAGTTTTAACCGCTTCCATTAAATCGAGCCCTTCACTGCGCTTCTTATTAATAAAATCAACCAGTACTAACGAGTCATTCACAACCACACCAATTAACGCAAGCATGCCTAGTAAGCTCATTATGGTAAGCTCCATCCCCATTATCCAATGACCGATTACCGCGCCTATCATGCCAAAAGGAATAATACTCATCACCACCAGCGGTTGTAAGTATGATTTAAAGGGAATGGCGAGTAATCCATAAATGACAAAGAAGACAAAGATCATTCCCCACAGTAACGAACCAAACGATTCGCGCTGCTCTTTCGCTTCGCCTTCAAGCGAGTGGCTAACACCTGGGTACTGTTGAACTAACTCATCTAAATAAGCCTTTAAATCGGCTTGTAAAACGGTCATATTGGTATCGGTTTTTTCTACATCTGCCGATACATTAAGCGTACGGTAACGGTCGATACGGGTAATAGTTGATGGGCTTTGACCCGGTACTAAAGTGGCTACGTGCGATAACGGCACTCGCCCACCATTAGGCGTTTGTATTAATATATCTTTTAAATCAGCAACTGAGCGTCTTTCATCTATAGGTAAGCGCACCATAACGCGCACATCATCGCGCCCGCGTTGAATGCGTTGCACTTGTACACCAAAAAATGAGTTACGCACTTGCCTTGATACATCAACCCTATTTAGCCCAAGGGCTAATCCTTGCTCTGTTAACTCTATTTGCAGCTCTTCCTTACCGTCAGACATGCTATCGGCAATATCAAATACACTGGGGTACGTCGCTAAACGTTGTTTAATTTGCTCAGCAACAGTTTGCAGTGTGCTAATAGAATTACCCGATAATTGAACATCTATAGGGTTTGAGCTTCGGCCTATCTCAGCTCTGAATGTTAAGCTTTCAGCTCCTGGCACTATACCTATCAGTTGCCGCCACTCTTTTACCAATTCACGCGAGCCGATATCTGACTCTCGCTGTTCTGCTGGGGTGATTTCAAAGCGCACACTACCCGAGTTAGCAGCCCCTCCTCTTCCACCAGTGCTGGCTAAAATGTTAAGGATAATACTTTGTCCTGTTTCTTCATCTTGATACTTACGCTGAAGCTCTCTGGCTTTATCTGACATATCAATAATGTATTTATTGGTAACCTCAAACGGGGTGCCTGCAGGAAAAGTTAAATTAACGCGTACAGTTTCACTTGGGATCCGCGGGAAGAAAATAAACTTAGTCCAACCACTGGTGATCATAGTTAAAATAATTAAAAATACGCCCATAAATAAACTGACTGTAGCCAATTTATTACGTAGTGCTAACCCCAATACCGGTTGATAATATTTTAAAATGGCATGTTCAAAACCATCTGCAAAACGCTGTTGAAGTTGTTCCAATTTAGAGCCTTCGCCTTTTTGTTGACGCAGTTTGATATATTTTAAATGCGCAGGTAAGACAAATTTAGACTCTATAAGAGAGAATAATAAAACAGGAATAACCACCACCGGAATTTGCGCAAAAATAGCGCCGCGAGCGCCTTCTATAAAACCTAAGGGTAAAAAAGCAGCTACGGTTGTAAGTACCCCAAAAGTAACGGGCGTAGCAACTTCTTGAGTCCCTTTTATGGCAGCCTCTTCACCGGATTTAGCAGTTTTTAAGTGGGTATACACGTTTTCCCCAGTGACAATGGCATCGTCCACCACAATCCCCAGCACGAGTATAAAACCGAATAAGCTAATAACATTAATGGTGACACCAAATGCCGCCATTGCCATAAATGCACCCATAAACGAAACCGGGATACCAATAAACACCCAAAACGCAATGGCTGGTCTTAAAAATAAAGTCAGCAATCCCAGTACTAAAATACCACCTTGTAAGGCATTACTAGTCAGTGTTGCAATACGACTCTTTACTACCTCAGAGTCATCATCCCAATAGCTCAGGTAAAACCCTTGCGGTAAATTAGCTTGCTCACTGGTAATATAATTCTTAACTGCATCAGCCACTTCTATCGCACTTTGCGGACCAATACGATACACATCTATAAAAGCCGCTTGCTTACCATTAAAGCGGGTGCGCACGGGGGTTTCTTCAAAGTCATCGTTAATGGTTGCGATATCACTTAAACGAATAATGGTGCCATCAGCCTGATTTTTTATCACTATGTTGGCAAATTCATCTTTTCGATAGGCTTGCCCTTTTGAGCGAATAAGTACATCACCGCCCTCTGTTTTAAGATTACCGGCAGAAATGTCTGAGCTTGAATTAGCAATAGCGCTAGATACTTGTGCCAGGGTTAAATCGTATTGGCGCAGCGTATCTTGGCTTACTTCAATTGCCAGCTCATAGTTGCGTACGCCGCTTAGTTCAACTTGGGTAATAGCCGGAATTCGCAGTAATTGATCACGTACTTGCTCTGCGTATTCTAAGGTTTCTTTTTCGTTGTAGTCGCTTGAAACTGTAACAGCAATTACTTCACGCTTACGCTGGATTAACCCTATTACTGGTTTTTCTGCATCCGCTGGAAAAGTATTAATGGCATCAACACGGCTTTTTATATCCGCTAACAGTTCACGCTCATCGTAGCCGGTATCAACTTCGACACTGACTTGTGATGATCCCTCAGAAGAGCGACTTGATATTTGTTTAATACCTTCGAGATCTTGTAATGCTTCTTCTATACGTATGGTGACCCCTTTTTCTGCATCTTCAGGGGTTGAACCACGTAAGCTCACGCTAATATTAATCCGATCAGAAACAAACGAAGGGAATACTTCTAAAGGCAATTTAGAAGAAAGGCTGAATAATCCACCCAACACAATACTAATGAGCAGTAAATTGGCAGCCACATGGTTACGAGTAAACCAAGCGATCATGGCTGCTCTCCTCGTTTTTGTGCCTTAGGAGTAGCACCCATTACCTGTACAGGTGTACCTGAACTTACCTGCCCAAGCGGTGTTAACACTAACTGGCTACCAGCTTCTAAACCTTTTTTTACAATGCCTTGCTGTGCATTTTGCCATGCTAAGGCAATATTTTTACGCTGTAGTGTGCCATTTTCAACCACATAAACATAACTGCCTTGATATATCGCACTATTAGGAATAACGAGTACCTGAGAGGCGACTTTGCCATTAATTTTAGCTTTAACATATTGGCCTATTTTTACTGGATATTGATTATCACTAGTTGATTTATAGGGGTCGTTAATTTTAGCCACTACATATAATTGCTGGGCGCTTTCATCTATTGCGCCCTCAGTACGAATAAGTTGGCCTTGCCATTGTTGCTCGCCAATTAAATCAGAAGTGAAGTTAACCGCTGAGCCACGCTGATTTTTAGCACCATCTCGATATTGCTCTGGTAAATTAATAAAAGGCAGATCTTTATTTTTGATTGGTAAGCGTATTTCAACACTGTCAGTGGCATAAATAGTCGCTAACTGCATGTTATTAGACACCACCTGACCTAGGTCGACACTGCGGTTTAATACTCGTCCAGCATAGGGCGCTTTAATTTTAGTGCGCTCAAGATTGAGTTGTGCTTTTTCTAGCTGTGCTTGAGCTGATAAAACCTGTGCTTGGGCTGCTGCTAGCTGCGGCTTTCTAAGCACTAATATGCTTGGTTCAGACTCATTCCCTAAGCGCTGCCAGTCGGTCAATGCTTGGCGACCACGAGCTTGCTCTTCTAACAAACTTTGCTCTGCATTTAATAAGTTAGCTTGTGCAGATTTAACTTCCGCTTTTAAATCGCGATCATCTAGTTGCAATAGCACATCATCTTTGGCAAAAAAGCCACCTTCGCGAAACTGCTCATTTATATCGATAATTTGACCAGAAACTTGAGCCACTAACATACTCTGAGTCCGCGGTTTAACCGTACCAAAACTATCAATTTCAACTGGGTAGTCAATTAACTGTAATGGCTTTACTGCAACATTAATTTTTGCTTTCGGTGGCGCTGAAAGACGTGATGCGGTTGGTGGATTGCCTTTAATAAACATCACTAAAAAAAGTGTAGCTATGATGATAGCGGCAGGAACAATTATTTTTTGTTTATTGAGTTTCATATTGCTTGTTCATCCTGTACGGATATTGATTTTACAAAATCGCCACCAAGGGCAACATGTAAATTAATTCGGTTAGTTAGTAGTTGATTTTTAATTTCAATCAGTGAGCTTTGCGCATCAAATGAACGGGCTTGCGCATCAAGTACTGTGGTGTAGCTAACTAAGCCACTTTGATATTGTTCAAACGATAGTTGTTCGGCGGCTAACGCATTCTCTTGTGCTTGTAATGTACTTTGGTAGCGCGCTTTGAGTGACTGCTGTTGCGAAATAGCATTTTCAACATCGCTAAATGCATCATACAAAGACTGCAGATAAGCTTGCTCTTGCTTTTGCGTTTGTAAACTGGCTATTTCTTCGTTGGCAGCAAGTCGCCCACCATTAAAAATAGGAGCTGAAATACTACCTATCAGAGACCATGCTAGGCTTGATGGAGAAAATAAGTCGCTTACCCTGCTAGTACTATCACTTAAGCCTGCACTTAAGTTTAAACTTGGGAAACGCTGTTTATGAGCATAAGCCAGTGAAGCATCTGTGGCTAACAATTGATACCAACTAGCACGTAATGTGGGTTTACGAGTAATAAGCTCTGAGGGGAGACCAAGAGGAATATCGTCATTAATAACGGGTAAGTCGTGATTAGCCGCCAGTAATCCTTTTGGATACTCGCCCAACAAGCGCTCAAGACGACGAGCAGATTGACTTAAATTTGCTTGCTGAGTGGCTATACGTGAGCGTTCATTATTTAATTCGTTACGCGCCAAATAAACATCTAACGCTTCATTTAAACCTTGGCGATAACCCGACTCAATAATCTCGAGGTTTTGTTTAGCATTAGCTTCTCTGCGCTTAAATAAATCAAGTAATTGCTCTGCACTGATTAGGTTAAACCAATTAGTTACAACATCTGCAATAAGCTGTTGTTTAGCCTGCTCATAACGAGCTTGCTGAGCAAGGTAGTTAAGATTGTCCCTGCGTTTTGCGTTTGAAAGCTTACCCCATAAATCAATTTCATAACCTAACTCTAACGATACAGAGCTCGAATTATTATAACTAACAGGGCGATTGTTTTTACTGCGCCCCACCCGTGATGAAATATCTAAGCTAGGCCACAATGCAGCACCAGTAATAATTAATTGTTGTTTTTGTATTTCTACATCGAAACGCTCTTGTCGTAGTTGTTGATTATTTTTAAGCGCTTGCGTAACTAGCTGCTTTACTGTTGGTGAAGCTAGCTTATTGAACCAAGTATCGTTTACGGCTATTACCGATTTAGCGGCAGCTTGCTGCCATTGGGTAGGTAGTGCACTCGGCGCTCGCTCACGTTGTTGCGGGTTTAAATTACTCGCACAACCGCTTAGCATTATAATGCTTATTGCTAATAAAGATGGCTTACATTGCCACATCATATTTAAACCTGATTAGTGCTATTTATGAATGTTATTCAATCACTTTAGCAAACTTTGCTCAATTGACTTTACATAACATTACATAGCTTGCGATGAAATTATAAGTTCACTCAATACGCCAAGTGTTAACACAATGATCACAAAAAAATCAGCAAGCCAACTTTTAATCAAAAAGTTAATTTAAACTCTTAAAAAGTGAATATAGAAAAGACGGCAGGATTTACTGTTGGCATTACACCAGCTAAAGCGGAATAAAATTATAAATATATTTTGAGATGGAAGGTAGTTTGATGCTGAGCCAAATTTAGAATAGAAACAAAAAAGCCCCGCATATGCGAGGCTTTGTATAAATGGTGCCTCGACCCGGCAAAAAATTGTCAGGAACAATTTTTAACATCTCAAAGATGGCCCGAAGGGGAAAATACAAGGATGTATTTTATAATCGAACGTAGTTCGATGCCGAACAATAGCTCAGCTAAATTCAGAAACAAAAAACCCCGCATGTGCGAGGCTTTGTATAAATGGTGCCTCGACCCGGAATCGAACCAGGGACACGAGGATTTTCAATCCTCTGCTCTACCAACTGAGCTATCGAGGCACTTAAACAGTGCAAATAGTTAAACTAACTATTTAAATAAATGGTGCCGACTAACCGAGTCGAACGGATAACTTAGATGAGTTACTGATTACAAGTCAGTTGCTCTTTTAAATTATCTGAAATAAATGGTGCCGACTAACCGAGTCGAACGGTTGACCTACTGATTACAAGTCAGTTGCTCTACCAGCTGAGCTAAGTCGGCACACTAAACTGTGTGCTAAGGCACTTTATCAATTTTAAAGATTGATAACTTCTTTGTAAATGGTGCCTCGACCCGGAATCGAACCAGGGACACGAGGATTTTCAATCCTCTGCTCTACCAACTGAGCTATCGAGGCACTTATACAGTGCTGATTAAAAATCTAAACAGATTTTTAATGCAATTCCCACCAAACTCTACTGACTTGGCTATCTGGGCGTGCGGCGTATTAAACGAGTTTTGCCCTTACAAGTCAACTTTTTTTTTATTCTTTATAACCGTTTGAACGGTTTTCAAACAACTAACCAGCATTTTCGTTAACACCGTGCATTTATTCAACAAAAGAGTTTAAAAAACGTAGTGAATTATTTTTTTTAGGTGTTACGATTGGTCCATAACTTTCGGTACAGGCTTACCGTTTTAATAATACCACGATAGGAAAACTCATGCAGAGTAAGTTCTCTTCAGCAATAAAAGGCCTACTACCTTTATTTTTAGTTAGTAACCTTATAATAACCACATTATCTATAGTCGCCTATTCGCTTTACTCACAAAACAATGCTAAGAACAATGAACTTTCCTCAGCCTCCACCATCGCGGTCACTAAACTTGCTGAAAGTCTTGAGCAGCCCATTGTAGAAGCACTAACATTATACGGACAAGACAAGGCCAAACCACTTTTTGACATTGCAAGCTTACTCAACAATGATTTTAAATATACTCTGCACCGTTTTAATGCCAACAATCAAGCAGAGCTAATTTATAGCAATAATAATAATTCAATTGCACCTTTAGCCATTAATAAGCACATTAAACAACAAGGCATACTGCATCATGTTATTTCAGTGGATGGGCAGATCATTGCTGAACTTATTATTGAGCAAAAACAACCTTTAACTTTACCTTCGCCCCAAAGTTCACTAATGAATGCCTTTTTTGCCGGTATTGTAGCTCTAATAGCGCTGTTTTTATTAGCCATAGTGTTTAATAAGTACATTAATAAGCGATTACATAAAAACACAGACTCTCTCACTCAAGAACTCAAAGCAATTACACAAAATGATAATTATCAAAGCACCCTTAATGAGCAGCTTGAAGGGGGATTAGAAACCGTTGCTCAACAAATTAACTTGCTGCTAAAAAAAGTAAGTACGGTTCAAGCTGACGATCAGGCTGCACAAAAAGAATTAAAAAAACTACAAACTAGCCTTGAAACAGAAGTACAAAGCAGAACATTTGAATTAGAAAAGCAAACTCAAAAAGCATTAAAAGCCAGCGAAACTAAAACCACCTTTTTAGCCACTATGAGTCATGAAATAAGAACACCAATGAATGGCGTAATTGGCACTATTGATTTACTTCGTCAAACAGAGCTTGATGGTGCCCAGCAACGTTTAAGTACTATTATTCGTGAATCAGCATTTTCGTTATTAAGTATTTTAGATGATATTTTAGATTTTTCTAAAATTGAGGCTGGAAAGCTCAATATAGATCCAGTTCCGTTTTCCGTTGCCGATACGCTAGAAGAAGTTGCTAAGGTGTTATCGTCGGTTGCTAAAAATCGCCACTTAGAACTCGATTTATCAATTGCCCCCGATATACCCAATAACCTTAAGGGTGACTCTGTTAGAGTGCGCCAAGTGCTATATAACTTATGTAGTAATGCCATCAAGTTTACCAGTACCAATGGTACAACCCAGGGGAAAGTAAGAATATCAGTAGAAGTAGCACATAACACCGCCGATCACTTTACATTGCGTTTTTGCGTAAGTGATAACGGTAAAGGAATGAGTCAATCTCAGTTGAGAAAAATCTTTAACCCGTTCACCCAAGCAGAAAACTCAATTACGCGAGAGTTCGGTGGTACAGGGCTTGGGCTTTCAATTTGCAAAAGCTTAACTGAGCTAATGCTTGGTACCATTCATGTAACAAGTCATGAAGGGATAGGTAGTGAGTTTACTGTTGAACTGCCCTTTTCAACCGCAGGTAAAATTGAATTTGCCCATAAAAATACACTTAATGGTAAACATGTCATTGTTGTTAGTAACAACGCAGAACGCGGCAAAGTAATTTACCGTTACTTGTCATTTATGGGAGCTAAAATAACCTATGCTCATGAGCAGCAAGATATAGAAGCTCATCAAGAAACCAAGGATATTATTTGGGTTGTTGATGGTATTGATGACATGAGTAGTATTAGTACCCTACTAAGAAGTTTACTTTACTCATTAGAAGATAATAACCAACAAATGGTGGTATTAAGTAAGTTAGATGAAGCGGTTATTAACCATAAAAATATTTTTTATATTAACGCCTCCCCTTTGTGTAAATCTAACTTTATGCTTTCAATTTTAGTGGCAGCCGGCTTACATAAGCCTAAGCAAATTAAAAAAGCCAGAACGATGAATCACTACCTAAGTTCAGAAGAGGCACTCGCTGCAAATAGGCTGGTATTATTAGTAGAAGATAACCGATTGAACCAAGAGGTACTCACCGAACAACTACATATACTAGGTTACAGTGTAGAGGTGGCTAATAACGGTGAAGAAGGTTTAGATATGTGGCGTAAAAATAGCTACTCGCTCATTTTAACCGATTTACATATGCCAAAAATGTCTGGCTACGACATGGTTGAAAAAATTAGAGAAGAAGCTTCATTACTCGAATCAATTGACGCACAACCTTATATTATTGCTGTCACTGCCAATGCTCTAAAGGGAGAGAGAGAGCGATGTTTAGCAGTGGGTATTAACGACTTTATTACTAAACCTATTGAGCTTAATGCACTTGAAGACACATTAAAGCAATGGAGTGATTTATACAGCGAACAACCACAACAGGTGAATTCGGCCGAAAAGTCTGTTATGCCTATTGATATGGAATCAGCGAATAAGTACATAAATGGCGATGATGCTAAAATAATCCGCTTCTTTAAAATGTATTTAGAACAGAGCCAAGAACAAATTAAAGCGATTAACTTTGCTGTGTTGCAAAGTAACAAAGCTGAAATTTTATCTGCCTGCCATCAATTAAAATCTATATCAAAAACAGTAGGAGCTAATATTGTTGCTGATTTAGCGCAGTCATTTGAAGATAAGTGTAAGAGCGATGAGATAAATGCTGATGAGTTAATTGAAATGAGAGATGAACTCGAAATTGAATACTCAAAAGCAGCACAGTTCTTAAAAGAACAAATTAGAAATAATGAGGAACAGGACGAACTTGTTTAGCTAAGATCGTATGTTTCTGAGAGCGTTATTATGACAATAAAAAAGGGCTAATAGCCCTTTTTTAGTAATTTTACATAAACAGAGGTTAATTTATTTTTCTACTGGCTTATAGCCTTCAATCTCAACCTCTTTACCTTCGAATAAAAAGCCAACCATTTGCTCTTCTAAAAAAGTACGATGCTCTGGATCCATCATGTTTAAATGCTTTTCGTTGATCAGCATCGTTTGCTTATGCTGCCATTGCCCCCAGGCTTCTTTAGAAATATTATTAAAAATTTTCTCACCAAGTTCACCAGGGTATAACTGAAAACCAAGCCCTTCGGCCTCTTTTTGTAACTTTTGACAAAATACTGTACGTGCCATGATTGTTCCCCTAAACGCTAAATGCCAATAGTTTAACCTATTGGGCTCATTTGTTTAACCAACTTTTTAGTCGGTGCCGCTAACCCTACTTCTATTGATTGATCGAGTGGATACCACACCAGCTGCTTGTCGTTGACTACATCAGGGGCTTTCTCAATATTCAGTACATGTGGGTTAATCGTAAGCTCAAAATGTGAAAATACATGAGTAAAAGGTACTACTTCATCAAGATCACTTTCAAGCCCTTGTTGTGCTAAAAAAGTTTCAAGCTCGCTGTACTCATTAAATTCAAAAAATCCAAATAATCCGCCCCAAATACCGCTGTTTGGGCGTTTTTCCATAAGCACTTTGTCGTTATGTTTAATAATTAACTGGTGGCAGCTTTTTTTAGGCACTACTTTTTTAGGCTTAGAGTGAGGAAATTCCTTAACTTTACCAGCGTTAAACGCACCACAGCGGCTATTTAATGGGCACGCCTCACAATCAAAACGACTGCGCGAACACAAGCTTGCACCCAAATCCATCATAGCTTGGTTAAACTCGGTCACATTATTTTTAGGCGTGAGTTGTTCGCTTAAATGCCAAAGCTGATTTTCTACCTTTTTGACCCCATACCAACCTTCGACCATAAAAAAACGAGCAAGCACTCTTTTAACATTGCCATCAAGAATAGGGTGATGCTGCCCCAAAGATAATGATAAAACAGCACCGGCAGTAGAGCGCCCTATTCCGGGTAAATCCATTACTTCTTCAAGCGAGCTAGGAAACTGGCCTTGGTACTTATCCCGAACTATTTTAGCCGTTTTATGCAAATTGCGTGCACGAGCGTAATAACCTAAACCTGTCCAATGATGCAGAACCTGATCTTCATCAGCATTGGCTAAAGCAATAATATCGGGAAAGCTTTGCATAAACTTTTCAAAATAAGGAATAACAGTAACAACCTGAGTTTGCTGTAACATCACCTCAGATACCCACACTTTATAAGGCGTTTTAGCTAATTGCCATGGTAACGTTTTGCGTCCATAAAGATGATACCAATCAACTACTTGGTTAGAAAACCAAGCTGACTGCTGTTTTTTTAAATCCAACATATTTACTTTTTTACTAATGCTTAATGGCGGCTCAGTCTATTGGAGTGACTGAAAAGATCAAGCTATAACGCCCTAGTGCTTGTCAACCTAGCGCCGGTCAGGGATAATATGCAACCATTTTTAAACACATTGTTTTGTCAGGCCAATAATATGAGTGAATCAAGTAACAACAACCTTGAGCAAGCTAAGCAAGAAGGTAAGTACATCCGCACTATTCGCAGTTTTGTAAAACGCGAAGGCCGATTAACCAAAGGTCAAGCTGCTGCAATCGAAAAGTGCTGGCCAACAATGGGGCTTGAACACAAGAACGGCCTACTTGATTTAAGCGAAGTTTTTGGCAACAACAATGATGTAGTGCTAGAAATTGGTTTTGGTATGGGCAAGTCACTGGTTGAAATGGCAAAAAATGCACCACATCTTAACTTTATTGGCATAGAAGTTCATCGCCCAGGCGTTGGCGCATGTTTAATGGATGCTGATGAAGCTGGCGTTACTAATCTTCGTGTATTTGAACACGATGCAGTAGAAGTTCTTGCTGATTGTATAAGCGATGAAAGCTTATCAACTTTACAGTTATTCTTTCCAGATCCATGGCATAAAAAGCGCCATCATAAGCGTCGCATAGTACAAACTGAGTTTGCTGAAAAACTGCGTTCTAAATTAAAAATCGGCGGCGTATTTCACATGGCAACCGATTGGGAAAACTACGCAGAGCATATGTTAGAAGTGATGCAAGCAGCCCCTGGTTACAAAAACCAATCAGAGACTAACGAATATGTTCCTCGTCCTGAGCTACGTCCATTGACTAAATTTGAACAGCGTGGTCACCGTTTAGGCCATGGCGTATGGGATTTAATGTTCGAACGAACTAAGTAACCGTTAATTAAATAATCAAGTAAGGTAAAGCCATTTATGAGCGTATTAACCAATCCGAGCCTACTATTACTTCGCAACAGTGAAGAGTTGAAGGGTAAATCAATATTGGTGGTCAACTTTGTTCAAGATGGCTTTTTAAATGGGCTTAAAACGCTCAACCCACAAAGTAAAATAACCGCTTTTAGTTATAACCACGCTAATGGTGAATTTGCAAAGAACATATCAGGTATTGATGTAACCGTTAATCATACTATTGATGCGGGCGATTATGATTTGGTGATACTTTATTACCCTAAATCTAAACCTGAGCTGTTAATGGGGTTAGACAACATACGCGCAGTGATAAGCAAAGATGCAGAGCTACTAGTCGTTGGCGAAAACAAGAGCGGTGTTAAGTCAATTGAAAAGCAACTCGCTGGTAAGGCTGAGTTTAGTAATAAAATAGACTCAGCAAAACACTGTGTTTTATATTCATTTTCCGAACTTACTCTTAATAGCGCGTTTGATATTAGCACTTACCATAAAGAGTTTACGGTATGTGTGAGCGATATTGAGTTTACAGCAGTCAGTATTCCTGGTGTGTTTAACCATGGTGCGCTAGATGCTGGAACGAAAATGCTACTAGAGAATGCTCCTAACTTAAAACACGGGAAAGTACTTGATTTTGGTTGTGGCGCGGGACTTATTGCTACTTTTTTAGGGCTAAAAAATCCAGCACTGACATTTATCTGTAGTGACGTAAGTGCACTTGCTGCCTATGCAACAACGCAAACCCTGAAGCTAAATAATGTAAACGGTGAAGCCATACTCAGTGATGGCTTAAATAGTATTACTGGCAAGTTTGATTTAATTATTAGCAACCCGCCATTTCATACCGGGATTGCAACTGACTACAGCGTTGCTGAATCTTTTTTAACGCATGCAAAGCAACATTTAACTAAGGTAGGCAAACTGACCATAGTGGCAAATAGCTTTTTAAAATACCCACCTATTTTAGAAACTCAATTTGATAGCTACCACACAGTGTTCAAAAACAACAAGTTTGCCGTATACAGTAGCTAAAATAAGTTATTAATATCCTGTCAAAACATAAATATGGGCTGTATTAGCCACATATTTATGTTTCATCAGTAGATTAGCTAAAAATAAAAAGTGTAATTAAGCTAATCTTTTTACTTCACTTTTTTCTGTTTTTGCTAAACTACTACCTATTAGATTCACAATTGACACGGATGACCTTCTCGCAATGCCCAAAACTGTAGAGCAAAATAGCATTCGTAGCATATTGTTTAAAACCATCATGCTTATAACAGCTATCTGTTTGTTATTATCGCTTTCAATTTCTACCTATTTAAGTGCGCAAGAGCAAAAAAAGCAGCTCATTAGCAAACTTGTCTTGGTATCAGAGATCATTGCATTCGACGCGATGCCCTCATTACTAAATAAAAATAGGCCTGCAGAAGAAAGACGTTTGAAGCTGCTTCAACAAGTATCATCGGTTACAAACTTACATATTTATGCGCTAGATGAGCAAACAAGAAAACCAGTATTTTTTACCAGTTTTAATGCCCGAAAATCGCCACCTGTACCAATCAAAACAGACAGTATTAACGACTTTATAGAACCCCAAGTAGGTGATGAGTTTATTGAATACATTACTCCAATACTCAATAATGACCAGTTACTGGGTTATGTGTATATTAGGAGCAGCTTGGATAACTTAAATAAGCTTATCACTAAAAAAATTATAATTGATATTGCCATTATCGCTTTAATACTTATTTTTATCTCTTTGATTATTTTAAGGCTACAAAAAAGGATAGCCAGCCCCATAGAAAACTTAAGCTTGTTACTGCAAAACATAGCTAAAAATCATAACTACTACGCCCGGGCGCCTTTAACAAACTTAACTGAAATAACCCGGCTTTCTAATAGCTTAAATGTAATGCTGGCGCGAACACAAAGACAAATAGAGCGCCACGAAGAAGATAAAAAAGAAATTAAGCTACTAAACTCAAATCTTGAAGAAAAAGTAAGTCAACGAACCATCGCGCTCAGAGAAGCAAATAAAGAGTTGCTATCTACACTTGAAAAGATGCACCAATACCAAACTCAAATTGTTGAAAATAAAAAAATGGCTTCATTGGGGCAAATGGTGGCAGGGGTTGCCCATGAGGTAAATACACCAATTGGACTTGGTATTACAGGCTCTACTTTACTGCGAGATAAACTCGCAGAGCTACAGGTTAATTTTCATAATAAATCATTAACAGCGAGTCAATTCGAGCAATTTACTAACGATGGTATCGAAAACTTAGACTTAATATATAGCAGCTTAAACCGCGTTGCAGAGCTCATTTCTAACTTTAAAAAAGTTGCGGTGATCAAAGACGATGAAATAACCAGTACTGTTAATTTACAACAACTCATAAACGATACGCTACTGTCTATGGGGCAGGAGCTAAAAATTAAAAACCCTAAAGTTCTTATAAATTGTCCCCCAGATTTAACCGTTGAAAGTAAAAAAGGGCCACTGCAGCAAGTATTCCATCAGCTTATTTTAAATTCCCTGTTACACGGATTTGTAGCTGGCGGTGACAATGAAGTGCAGATTGATATTGTGGCAACAAACACACAAACACAAATTACCTACACCGACAACGGCCTAGGTGTAGAGAGCAACATAAGAGCGAAAATTTTTGACCCCTTTGTTACCTCAAAACGCGGTCAAGGAGCCAGTGGATTAGGCATGCATTTAGTTTACAACTTAGTGACCCAGGCTTTGGCTGGAGAAATTGTGTTAGATACTGAGTATCAATCAGGAGCACGATTTATTATTACGCTATTTTAAAAAGTGAAATAAATCCGTTGCCTGCTCTTGAATTACGACTTTATGACCATACTAAGACAGCACTCATTGAACAGTTGTATCATTAATGCTGTATTTTCACACAATTAATGAACTTAATTGTGTTTAACATATCACATACATTGATGAAAAATTGTAAAGTGATATAATTTCGTTTTGAATTAGTCTGATTATTTTAAGTATCTTTAGGTGGTTGATGGATGTATCAATTATTAAAGGGAAATGGCTTCGACTTTATAATTCAAATTATACATCCAACGTTAAGTATCAATTAAGCCGCGGTTTTTAATAATACGTCAAAGTAGGTTAGGGCGCGCAGCTGTTTTTATCTAATTTGTTTTTACTTGTTAACATTTAGATATAATCCTATAATTCTAGTAATCGGTTTTGATGATCACACCGATTTTAAAATAAAACACACTCCAAAAAGGTTAATTAAAAATGCAAACGCCAGTCATTCTGATCGTAGAGGATGAAGACGTAACTAGACTAAACCTCGTTAGTTTATTTGAAGCCGAAGGTTACAAAGTTATTGAAGCCATTGATGGCGATGATATGCATGATAAGCTTACAAATAACGATGACGTCAATCTTGTAGTTATGGACATCAACCTGCCAGGTAAAAACGGGCTTATTTTAGCTCGCGAATTACGCCAAAAACGCAAAGTTGGTCTTATTTTCTTAACAGGCCGTGACAACGATGTAGACCGTATTTTAGGTCTTGAAATTGGTGCTGATGACTATATTACTAAGCCTTTCAACCCGCGTGAATTAACTATTCGTGCTCGTAACTTAATTACGCGTACTGCATTAGGTGGTGAAGAATCAGCTATTGAAACAAATGGCGTGATCACCTTTAACGGTTGGGAACTTGACGAAAACAGTCGTTGCCTTACTTCTCCAAACGGAGACGCAAAGCGTCTACCTAAAGGCGAATACAGAGCACTGCGTTTAATGCTTGACTCTCCAGGTCGTATATTTAGTCGTGAGCAGCTAATTAAGCACATGACTGGCCGTGAGCTTCGCGCTAACGACCGTACAGTTGATGTTACTATTCGTCGTATCCGTAAACACTTTGAAAGCGACAACTCAACGTCTGAGTTAATCAGCACCATTCATGGTGAAGGTTACCGCTTCATTGGTAAAATCGACAGCTAATTAGTTTTTATTCTAATTGTTGTAAAAATAAATGAAGGGCCTGTTGTCCTTCATTTATTTTGTCTGCTAATTCATCAAGCCAAACTGTTAATACTTCATCACTTTGCTCCAGCGCACCATGCTCCATTTGCTTGGCATGCAACTGCACATCATTCAGACCGACCGAACCTGCGGCACCTTTTAACTTATGCGCAACGGATTTGTATTCTTCTCTGTCTGCTGCTTTTAATGACGCTAATAGCTCTTGTTGATACTGCGGATTTAGCTTTGCAAACAGCTGACTGCTGCGTTTAAATACTTCAACGCCCATCGAATTTACAAAGTCTTCAATGGTTTCAACATCTAACAAGTCAGTATTTATTTGATTTAATAACTCTTGATTAACTACTCGTTGAGGAGCCTCGGTTTGCGCTTGTTTAATACCAAAGAGTTCAGCGAGCATATTATCTAACTTACTGGTGTTTATTGGTTTAGCTAACGCTCCTTGAATAGAAATTCCCTCAAGCTCTTCTTCAGCACTGCGAACATTGGCGGTAAGTGCCACAATAGGTAGCTGATCAAAATGGCTTTGTGCGCGTATTTGCCTTGCTACTTCATCACCATTAATATCTGGAAGCTGCATATCAAGCAATACTAAATCAAGATCATCTTCGGTCTCTACAAACGATAAAGCATCTTCACCCGTTTCAGCCCACAGCACTTCATGCCCACGCTGTTCTAATAGGTTAGTTGCGATTTCAGCATTAAGTGGTACATCTTCCACTAATAAAATATATAAGCTACGTCCCACATAACTATGCTCGGTAGGTGCACTACATAAATTCAGCGGAATTTGTACGGTAAAGCAGCTCCCTTCTCCGGGGGTGCTATTAACAGTTATAATGCCTTTCATAGCACTTACTAACGCTTTTGTTACAGCTAAGCCAATACCCGATCCAATTGCATTAGTCCCTTTAAGATCAGGCGCTTTATAATACATATCAAAAATACGGGTAAGTTGTTCTTGCGGGATCCCTTCACCGGTATCAAGTATTTTTATAATAAGCCATGGGCCATCTTCGCGGTTTTCTCTACCGCAATCTAAGGTGACACTGCCCTGTTGGGTAAATTTAACCGCATTATTAATTAAGTTCCACACCACTTGGCGTAAACGTGTGGGGTCAAGTAAGGCGTATATATCAAGCATGCCCGAACGCTTCACTTCAAAGGAAAGCTCTTTTTGCTCAGCAATAAGGCCTGCAAAGTTAACCACATCATTGATAAAGTCAGACACATTAATTTCGTTAGCGGCAATATCTAACTGCTCACGGTCAATTTTATCTAAATCTATAATATCGTTAAATATGTTACCCAGCGTTTCGGCGCTTGAAAATACCGTATTACACCAACTACGCTGCTGTTTATTAAGCTCAGTATCCAATAGCATTCTGGTTAAACCGACGATACCATTGAGCGGAGTACGCAGCTCATGGCTTAATGTGGCAATAAATTTCCCTTTGTCTTTATAAGCAGTCTCCAGTGCCTGCGCGGCTTCTTTACGACTGGTAATATCACGACCAAAAGCGAGTAAACCTATGTAATCGCCCTGCTCATTGATAAAGGGAAGTTTTCTGAGTTCAAACCATCTTATCTCACCATTTACAGAATACTCTACATCAATAGTTAAACCTTGATGAGTCCGTTCAACTTGCTCATCGGTTCTGAGTACTTCAGATAAAAAGTGACTTGGAAATATTTCTTCTGCGGCTTTACCAATTAATTCGCCACTGGTTTTGCCCATCACCTCTTCAAACATTTTATTACAACCAGCAAATACCCCGTTGTTATCGCGGTAATAAAATAAATCTGGCGAGGAGTCGACAATTGAGCGCAGTAACATGCCTTGTTGGGCGAGCTCTTGTTGCGTTTTTTTACGCTCTGCAATTTCACGTCTGAGCTCTTCTATTGCTCTATGCTTGGCGTGAAAGGCCATTTTACGTTCGTCAATTTCAATGTTTAAACGATTAATATTGTCTTTGAGGGTTTGATTTAAAAGCTTTTCTTGTTTTGTGGCACTATCTAAATAGGCATAAGAGGCATCAAGTTGCCGAATAGAGTTAAGCAGTACGCTAATCACCAAAGGAGAAACAACTGAGGTAAAAAATACCACAGCGAGTATATCAACTAAGTTCACTTCCCCTATGGCAACATAGTAAAACATACTCGATAAAACCAGCGATACCGTCAGTAATAATGCATAGCAAATAGCTGCAGTTTTAAACTCACCAAAACGAGTTATTGAACTGGAAAGAACTCGAACCCACGGGTTCAAAGAAGAATCAGTCATATATCAGTTTTTCTCTTAGCTAAAGCTAAATGCTTAGTTTTTATAAGTAAGTATGATTAAAGGCTAATTTTAGCATTTTCTATCAGCTATTTTCATGTTGTGCGACAAAAACAATAAAATTTCATGTTTGCTGTTATTTGCTGCATTTCAGCAACTCTTTATTTAGTGTAATATGCGGCGTCTTAAATATTGCAAATAACGAGTAACGTATCATGCAAACGACTATGCCAGATATTGCTAACACGGCTGCCGCATTACAAACAGGTAAATTAGACTGGGTAGGTATGGCCGATATAGAGCTGCCTTTTATTTTTGAATCTCTTGATTTAGCTCCAGTTACCGTTAATGCAAAAGCACGCGCTTTTGTTAACTTACACCAAGAGGATGCTAAAGGCATCCACATGTCGCGTCTGTTTTTAGCACTTGATCACCTCTCAACTGAGCAACAGGTCAACCCACACACCTTAGCACAAGCATTAGATACCTTTATCACCAGCCATGAAGGCTTGAGCGATAAAGCACAAATCGAATTTAAGTTTGAATTACCACTGCGCCGTAAATCATTGCTCAGCGGTAAAGCGGGCTGGAAAAGCTACCCTATTGTACTTACTAGTACCATAAATCAAGGTGTCATTAGTTTTGAACTCAGTGTTGATGTTACTTACTCATCAACCTGTCCCTGCTCTGCAGCCCTTGCTCGCCAACTGATCCAAAATGCGTTTAGCGAAAAGTTTGCTCAAGAAACACTAACTCAATCTGAGGTTTTAGAGTGGCTTGGAACAACTCAAGGGATTGTCGCGACCCCGCATTCACAGCGCTCTATTGCCAATGTTAAAGTTAAACTAGCGAATAATATTGAACAGTTTGATGTGGTTAACTTAATCAATCTACTAGAAGATGAGCTTAAAACACCAGTACAAGCCGCGGTAAAGCGTGAAGATGAACAAGAGTTTGCTCGCTTAAATGGTCAAAACCTGATGTTTTGTGAAGATGCAGCACGAAAGATTAAAACCACCTTAGAAGCAAAACAGTATAGCGACTACTTTTTACAAATTAATCACTATGAGTCTTTGCATGCCCATGATGCAGTTGCGATTGCAGTAAAAGGTATCGAGGGCGGATACACAGCACTTTAAATAACAACGGTAACTAAAATAGCCATAACAACTATTTGGGCACATAACTTGCTTTAGAAAAGCAGTGTCAATTTGTTGTTATGGAGTTACCGTATGGAATTCGCTTTATTATTAATATTAGTGCTAGTTGTTGGGGCATCAGTGGTTGCGTCAAAATTTAATGATGATGGCGGAAACCCTTATCCTTTTACTCGTAAACAAAGTGTATTTACCCAAGTAGAAGGGGCGTTTCTGGGCTTATTAGAGCGTGCTGTTGGCGACCAATATAAAATTGTTAGTCGCGTTAAACTAATCGATGTGATTGACTGTAAACAAGGTCTGTCTGTTAAATCTAAACGTGCGGCAATGGCTAAAGCAAAAAATAAACAGCTCGATTTTGTGCTAGTAGACAAAGAAAAAATGACCATAGTGGCCGCTGTTGACTTAGTCAACAACGCCAACAAAGATGGCCACAAAGCACAACGTGATTGGTTTGTTAATGGTGCATTAGAAGCAGCTGGCATTCCGCATATTCGTATGAAAGTGAAGTCAGGTTACCGCCCAAGTGAAGTTCGCGATGCTATTATGTTTAAATTAGGTAAGCCAGCTAAATCACAACCTGCACGCCCGACTCGCGCAAGAGTACATAAGCCAGCAGTATTATCACCTTCTCAAGCAAAAGCACATTCCACTGCCCTTGCTGAAATATAACTATCGAATTACAAGCAATCTATTAAAGCGAGCATTTTAAATGGCTCGCTTTTTTGTTTTTTATAGCTGACTTCACGTATAATCAGGCTATTCAAACTTAGGAATTTAACACTATGAATGTTGGTATTATTGGCGCAATGGAGCCAGAAGTTAAAATTTTGCGCGAGGCGATGCAAAATCCACAGATTTTAACCAAAGCAGGCTTTACGTTTTATACTGGTGAGCTTGCGGGCAATACCGTTACTTTAGTGCAATCAGGCATTGGTAAAGTTGCTTCAACTATTGCAACCACTTTACTTATCGATAACTTCAAGCCTGATTGTGTTATTAACACAGGCTCTGCCGGTGGTTTCGACCCTTCACTTAACGTTGGTGATGTGGTGATTTCATCAGAAGTTCGTCATCACGATGTAGATGTAACAGCGTTTGGTTACGAAATTGGTCAAGTACCACAAATGCCAGCAGGTTTTGCAGCGCACCCTAAGCTAGTAGAAGCCGCCGAGCAAACAATTGCACAAATCAGCGAAGTAAAAACGCTTGTTGGTTTAATTTGTACTGGTGATTCATTTATGTGTGACCCTGTTCGCATTGAAAAAGCACGCAGTGACTTCCCTACAATGCTGGCAGTAGAAATGGAAGGTGCATCAATTGCACAAACGTGTTTTGCACTTAACACACCATTTGTTGTTATTCGCTCAATGTCTGATATTGCTGGCAAAGAGTCACCACAGTCATTTGAAGAGTACTTAGAAACAGCCTCTATTAATTCATCAAAAATGGTGGTGGCATTACTAGAAAAGTTAACGGCGGTTACGCTGTAAATGCTCAATAATATTGTTCAAAATCATTTGGACTTTATTGTATTTATTTGTGCGCTCCTAGCTGAGCGCTTTTTACCTTTAGTTAGCTGGTATCACCCTAATCATATACTTTCTGCCATTTTTAACGCGATTGGTCAGCGTATTTATAAAAAAACAGACAGCAAACAATATCATTATTTAGCCGCTTCACTGGCAAGCACCCTTGTTTTAGCTGTTATTATGATTATTGTGGTTTTACTGCTGCAGTTTGCCTTTTACCCTGAACTGCTATCCGGTCTTATTTTATATTTATGCTTAGAAAGCACTAGCCTGAATAAAAAAGCGATCCGCATTGCGAAATTAACCAAAAATAATCAAAAATCGACTGCGCGAGAATTATTAAAACCACTAGTAGCCCGTGAAGTTAACGCACTTTCAAACCCTGGGGTTATTAAAGCGGTCATGGAAAGTGTCATACTGAGAACAGCACGCCATTATTTTGTAGTTATTTTTATTTTTTTACTATTGGGCCCCATTGCCGCTCTCGCCTACCGTTTACTTACCTTAATCCAACAAGCATGGCGCACTGATATAGCCCCCGACAGCTCTTTTTTGACGCCACTTAAACTCGTTCTTTTTATTGTTGAATACATTCCCATGCGGTTACTCGCGCTGACAATAGCGTCACTTAAAGCCAGTAAAAAAAGCATGCACTATATTAAGCATTATGGCCGTCATTTTTATCAAACCAATACTGGCTGGTTACTTAGTGTGTGCTCTGCATCTTTAGGAGTGCAACTTGGTGGGCCTGCTATTTATAGTAAGCAGCGTTTCAATAAAATGCGGGTCGGTGCTGAGCGCCTGCCAAGTGCTGATGATGTGCCAAAGCTACTGAACACCCTAAATCAAGCCCGATTTTTTTGGCTACTCGTTATTGTTAGCGTTGAAATTATAAGGGCCGTTCTAACTGTTTAATCAGTCATAAAAAAACCAGCCGAAGCTGGTTTTAATACTTTATAAAGTTTTAAGCTACGGTAATATTTGCAAACTTACGTTTACCTACTTGGTAAATAGCGGTTGTTCCTTTTGCTACTTCCAATTTGGTATCGGTAATTTTTTCTTCGCCGTTAAGCTTTACAGCACCTTGCTTGATCATACGCATAGCTTCTGAAGTGCTCGCTACTAAGCTCGCTTCTTTTAGCAAGTTAGCAATTAAAATCGTGTCTTCATCAATATTTACTGTCAGCTCTGGAATTTCATCAGGTAGTGCTTTTTTCTGAAAGCGCTGAATAAAGTCATCATGAGCAGCCTGTGCGTCTGCTTCACTATGGAAACGTGCAATTAACTCTTTCGCTAATTCAATCTTAATATCGCGCGGGTTAGTGCCTTGCTCTACACGCTGTTTTTGCGCTGCAATTTGCTCAATAGACAAACCGCTTAGCAAATCATAGTAACGCCACATTAATACATCACTAATTGACATGATTTTACCAAACATGTCGCTAGGCGTATCAGTAATACCTATGTAGTTTCCTAGTGACTTTGACATTTTCTGAACGCCATCAGTCCCTTCAAGTAAAGGCATCATTAGTACGGTTTGTGGTTTTTGACCTTCATCTTTTTGCAGCTCACGACCCATTAGTAGGTTAAAGCGCTGATCAGTACCACCTAGTTCAACATCAGACTCAAGTGCGACTGAATCCCAGCCCTGCACAAGTGGATATAAGAACTCATGGATTGCGATAGATTGGCCGCCAGCATAACGCTTTTTAAAATCATCACGCTCAAGCATACGCGCCACAGTTTGGCGAGCGGCTAATTTTATCATTCCCGCCGCGCCCAATGTTTCCATCCACGTAGAGTTGAAAGCAACGGTTGTTTTAGCTGGGTCTAAAATTTTGAAAACCTGCTCTTTATAGGTTTCGGCATTAGCAAGCACATCATCACGAGTCAGTGGCTTACGGGTTACATTTTTGCCCGTTGGATCGCCAATCATACCGGTAAAGTCACCAATTAAGAAAATAACCTCATGACCTAAATCTTGAAAGGTTTTCATTTTGTTAATTAGTACAGTGTGACCTAGATGCAAATCTGGAGCCGTAGGATCGAAACCAGCTTTAATTTTTAGCTTTTTCCCCGACTTTAATTTTTCAACCAACTCATCTTCAATTAATATCTCTTCTGCACCGCGTTTTATCTCTGCTAGAGCGGTTTGTAAATCCACTGTGTGTTACTCCAAAAAATTCTGACAACGAAGGGGTGTAATATGCTCACGATTTATTGCTAGCGCGTTTTAACAAAGCAAATAAAACTATTTAGCTAACATAACAAATTTCCACTTAATTAGAACAACTTTTTTAACTAATCGCAGCACCGACTAAAATGCAGGGTGTACGTTCTAAAAAGGGATATAAAAGAGCGATTAATAATACGCTAAAAGTATTTATAAAAACCCAAAAAACAGTTTATAAATTAATCACTTCTCGCTATTAAATCGTTTTAAAAGCTAATTTAACATTACGATGAAAAAGCAAAGTATCCAAGAATATAAAATAGTCCGATTGTTCAACTTTAAACACAAACAGCCTGAATACCCTATGATTTTAGCTTAATTTAACGCGAGTTTAAATCTACAAAATACTAGTATTCACAGATTATTCGTTATATCCTGCAATATAATCTATTTATTATCTTGACAGCAGAAAAAGGCACGTTATGGTCCACGTGGTTAACACGCTCCCCAAAAAACACAAAATGCTCATTCTAGGTTTGGTTTCTGCTATTGTTGCCTTAGCTTTTTTACCTTCTGAAAAAGCCACTGCATCCAAAGACAATAGCGAGAACACGCTAGAGATTGGTAAGCGCTACGAATTACAAATAAAAGTAGGTGAAAACGAAAAACTCACCGACTTAAATTCAGAGCAAGCAGCGCAAAAACTTCCAGAGTACGATTTTGTCGATCACCTTGTTAAAAATGGTGACAATTTAGCGATCATTTTTAAGCGCGCTGGTTTTTCTGCGCAAACGCTTTATAAACTGGTTAATACCAATGCTGAAACACGTAAGCTAACCAAAATTCACCCTGGTGAAACACTAAGCTTTGCAACTGCAGAAGATGGCTCGTTAGCTCAATTACGTTATGTTATTTCTAAAACAGATACCTTATTTGTCACCCTAAATGACGAAGGCCAATACGACACTTCAATTGACAGCAAAGAAATAGAAACACTGAGCAAAACCGCACGTGGTGAAATTTCTAGTAGCTTTTGGACATCGGCGATCGCAGCAGGGTTAAGTGAACGCCAAATAATGAACTTTGCCGATATATTTGGTTGGGACGTGGATTTTGCAAATGACATCCGTAAAGGTGATGAATTTGGCTTAATTTATGAGTCTCATTTTGTTGACGGTGAATTTATTGGCACTGGTAAGATCATTGCCGCTGAATTTATAAACCAAGGCGAACGTTACACAGCAATTCGACACACAGACGGTAATTTTTATACCCCTGAAGGTCGCAGTATGAAAAAAGCCTTCTTACGTGCACCAGTAAACTTTAAATATATCAGCTCAAGCTTTAATCCTCGCCGCTTACACCCTGTTACAGGACAAGTAAAAGCACACCGAGGTATTGATTACGCCGCACGTACAGGCACCCCGGTTGTGTCATCGGGTAATGGTAAGGTGATCAAAGCGGGCTACAGTAAATACAATGGTAATTACGTATTTATTAGCCACGGTACGCAGTACGTTACTAAGTACTTACACCTTAACAAGCGTCTAGTTAGAACAGGGCAAAAAATCAAACAAGGTGAGAAAATTGGTACTGTAGGCTCAACAGGTCGAGTAACTGGAGCGCACTTACATTATGAGTTTTTGGTTAACGGTGTTCACCGTAACCCTAAAACCGTGAAATTACCTAAATCTGAGCCATTACCACGCTCAGAGCTTGCTAAGTTTAAGCCTATTGCTGATAACTTTATTGCGCAACTCGAGCGTAATCGTGAACTTCAATTGGCACTTAAATAAAGATCTTAATGGTTAAATAAAAAAGCCTTGTC
>NZ_BADU01000055.1:0-10615 GCF_000239875.1 Pseudoalteromonas sp. BSi20311
GTGCCATGAGCAGACATTGAAGGTTCTTAATGTGTGAAGTCAAAAATTGACCCCAATCGCTCTATTAGATTTGACCCCATTCGCTCTATTTTCACTGGTGGATGAATCCAAATAAGCGGCTTTTTATAGTGTAGGTCGGATAAGCGAAGCGCCATCCAACACTGTAAAATACCTTGCCAATTATTATCAACATCTCATGTTGTCGAATACCCGGAAGTGGATGGTCGCAACCTTAGACACTTATTAGCTGTATATTAGTCAGTGTTAGTAAATTTTGCATAATTAGTAGTGATTTTCGTTCCTTTTTCAGTTTTTGTTATTATTGCTTTTTCAATAAAAACAACTGAGTTACCCAAATAGATCTTTACACTACCACTGGCTATTTCCGGTGTAGCTGTTTCCCACTTTGAATCAACTAACACTTCATAAGTAAGAGTTTTTGGCAAGAAAATCTCTACATTGTTACTGTAAACTCGATAATCATTATTTTTAGATGTTGTAACTTTATCTGAGTGGATCTTAATATCTGATGCCATTGTAGATGGCACTAGAAATAAAACACTACTGAAAATGGCTGCAATCATTGAAGATAACACTACTATTTTGGATTTAGAGTGATTTTTCTTTAATGGGATTTCAGGCTGGAATAACTTAGTAACATCTAGCTCAAAACAGGAAGCTAATGCTTTAAGAGTTTCCAATGAACCTGAACCATTATTTTCTACTCTTTGAATGGTTCTTAAACTTACAGCACTAACATCAGCTAAATGTTGCTGACTCCAAGCTCTAACTTTACGTTATTCTATAATTTTTTTAGCGTTTAGTTTCATTTCCATTTGTATTTCTCACATGAATATATTGAAGCTATATCATGTTCAAAAACTCCTTTTTTGTATACGACACATTTGCGTCACCTTAACGACAAGTCAATGCCATACTGCTAACAACTTTATCAAAGGACACTTTCTCTATCTTAGATCGAAAACGTCCTTATTTCATGAGCTTCTATTATTATCAAATAGTGTAAATTATTACCAGCTATAAATATTATGCTTACTGTAGTTTATTTACACATATGAAAAAGGAGATAGTTTCCTTTTATTCTTACTAAGCTAATGACAACTCACCTGAATGACTATATCTCGCTCAAATAAGACCCCGAAAAGTTGCTCATATAGCTATCTAGGTTAACGCTTTCACAAAACAGAATATATTTCTGATAACTACCTTTGAAGCCCTTAAAACGGAAGTTTACTTCCGTTTTTTACTTTAAAATTATAAGCCGGTGTCTACTGAAAGCTGGGAAGTTCAGAATTAATAATATTGAGAATTAAGATTAATTTAATAAATATTTACCTGCTTTAAACTTTGTGGAATAATCGCTACCCTCTTAGGGGAGTAGCCCGCTCAGTAATGAGTAAACTTATCAACATAATTGCACCTCATGTGCATGGTAAGTTTGTAATGTTGTAGCAAGCGTTATCGGCGAGACCTAGGTAGACACTATCCTCATGGCGGGAGATAGCTGTTTGCCTTGGTTTAGTATTCCCGCCTGAAGATTATACTAATGGATATTTTTTTAACCTCTACCGTCACTGTTGCCCTTGCCGAAATTGGTGATAAAACTCAACTTCTATCGTTATTACTCGCGGCACGTTTTCATAATAAAATAGCGCTTATTTTAGGTATTCTTGCTGCTACTATAATCAATCATGGTTTGTCTGCGTGGTTTGGTGATTGGTTAAGTGGTAATTTTGCTGTTGAATACCTACCTTGGGTAGTCAATATAAGCTTTATTGTTGTTGGCTTATGGCTGCTTATTCCTGATAAAGACGAGGAAGTTAGCCACAAGTTCGATCGTTATGGCGCATTTTTAGTGGCTTTAATTTTATTTTTTATCGCTGAAATTGGCGACAAAACTCAAATAGCGACTGTGTTATTAGGTGCACAATATCAATCTGTTTTGTGGGTAACAATTGGTACAACCCTGGGTATGCTAATCGCAAATGTACCTGTTATTTATGCTGGTAAGGCATTACTAAAACGGATCCCGTTAAACACAGTAAGAGCTATTGCCGCCACTGTATTTGTATTACTAGGTGTTTATGGCTTAATAACCATGGTGTGATTAAGTAACCTACAACAAAAAACCGCTTACCTAAAGTAGGTAAGCGGTTCAAGGATGTATAAGCAGTTTTCGTAGAATAAAAATGAGCCTCTTTTACACTCGGTTAATACAATAACACCCTTTTGTATCGGCAATTAATAATGACGAGTTAAAACCAGCTTGTAGATTACTGATCACAGTTTCTACAAACCCACTACCTTGTGAACAAGCCAAGCCTTCTGATAAAGGCCCTGCATAAACAAAATCACCGTTTTTATCAATTAACACTGCAGCTGGCGTTGCCGGGACCACTGACTTTAACTGGCTATTGAGTTTAAATGTTTGCACTTCAACGCCTTGATTTTTCGCAAAGCGTTGTAAGGCTGATAAATGTGGTTTAGCTTGTATGGTACAACCACAATTATCTTCTGTGATGATAAGTAGTTGCGCTGTATCTTTGTTTTGCCAAACCACTTGCTGTTTAAATTGCGAAAACCAGTTATGTCGATCCAGCATTTTATTTTCATCAAACGGCTTTAATTGCCCAAGTTGAAAATACACTAAACCCGACACAACAACGACAAGCCACACACCAATCAATACAAAAATAAAATAGCGCTTATTAGTTAAATTTTGCAATACTTTGCTCTAACACGTCGATACTGACATCAATCATTTGTACTTTGGCGGTGAGTTGTTCAACAATTTTTCCATCTTCATGTTGGCGTTGGCGCATTTGATCTGTGCTAGTTGCAATCTGTTCGGTATTTCCAGCCTGTTCAGCAACTACTTGCGCAACCGAGTTAGAGCTTGAAGATACGGCCTGTATTTGCTCACTCATTGACGAAATATTTTCTTTCATGGTGGCACTAATTTTTGTTAGATCTACAACAAACTCAACACACTGATTCATCGATTGTGTTGAAGTACGACTATTATTCACCAAATCTGTTAACGTTGATGCTATTTTTGCTGTTGTTTGCTGGCTGTTATTCGCTAAAGAACGAACCTCATCTGCAACTACAGCAAAACCACGACCATGCTCGCCCGCTCTGGCGGCTTCAATTGCAGCATTTAAGGCTAACAAGTTAGTTTGATCGGCTATACCTGATATTTCATTCAACAAACTTGTAATTACATCACCAGCAGCCACTAAGTGGCTTAACTGCTCTTCTGTATTGGTTAATAACGTGAGCAACTCTTTGCTTTTACTGTCTGTTTGTAACACTTCTTGCAAAGCAACATGGGCAGAATCGGTAATACTACTAACTTGCTGCTTTAAAATATCGCTTTCTTGCTCAACCAGTTTAAAGCCATGGGCTACTTGTGAACCTGAATTAGCAATATCATCTGTTTGTGTATTTCGGTGTTTCGCACTGTCTGCTAACTTATCGTGCACATTTATAAGCTCTTGGGAGTTATTTTTTAATGAATCAGATTGAGTTTGAACCTGTTTAATAACATCCGACAAGTATTCCAGCAGGGTGTTAAAGCCTACCACTGCACTGCTATCTGTATCATCTGCTCGCATCGAGAGTTTTATCTGATTAGGGTCTTGCATTATTTGTTCAGTGGCATAACTTAACGACAAACCCGCACGACGTTCACGCTTTAATGTCACTGCAATATAGCCAGCAACAAGCGCTTCAACAATGGCATAGGCCGCATGAATGAGTACCGTTGAAAAAGCTAAACGATCAGGGTCGAAAACATAAAACCCCGTATTTTGAGTCTGCAGGTAGTAAAAAGATAAATGATGAATAGCAACAAACACAATGGCCGTAATAAATACCCGCCATTCAACAAACATGATCAGCATGGCTAAGAAAATAAATATTTCGAAATGCACCTCAATAAGCCCATACGCTTGCTGAATATGCAAAAATGAAAACATCATAATTGCAGCAGCGACTACATGAGGTGTAACTTTACTTTCGGGTTGGGTTTTTAATAACCAAATAGGAAGCAAGCATAAGGGCAAGCCGACCAGAAATGCCTCTGTTAATGTATCAAAATAAAGGCCTATACCAATAGACTCTACAAATAATAAACAGAATATGATTGTAAACAATCGACTCACACTAGACATAAAAACCTTAATTAATTTTATAAAAATTAAACACGCTCATTGTTAGTATAACCTACAACAACTCGCAATTTTTTATCTTAAATCAAACTAAGAATGATTATGCTGCTTGATTTAAAAATGTTTTTAGTGCGCTACTTAACTATTGATAGTATTTGTTTAAAAGTAGACGTCCCTGCTTTTTTTGTCCATTGAAATATAATAGTTTCAACGCAAGATATTATAGCACCTGCTTGACGAAGCTGCTCAACCGCAATGGCTTTATGCTCTACATTTCTTGAGGCTATTGCATCAGCAGCAACTGTTACTGCATACCCTTGTTGTAGTAAATCTAAACATGTTTGTAACACACAGACATGTGCTTCAGTGCCAACAACCACCACATGAGGTCGTTGTAATTGCGAAAGAGTATCTAAAAAACCGTCTTCGGCGCAGGCGCTAAAATTTATTTTTTCAATATACTGAGCGTTTGGTAAAGCTTGCTTTATCTTCTCATCACTTTCACCTAGTCCTTTTTTATAATGCTCTGTAATTATTGAAGGAATTTGATGAATAGCACTTGCATTTGCAAGCTGTAAAGCACAATCTAAGGTGGTATTAAATGAAGCTATAGCGGGTGCCAATTTACTTTGTAAGTCGATTACTAAAAGTACGCTATGTTCTAAGTTGATATTTTCTCTAAAATTCATTTGTAGTCCTTTTACTTTAATTAGAATAAAGTGTAATGCCCATACAAAAACACAACAATTAATTCACATTTAATGCTTTTTGTAATTTTTAAATTAAACTCATGTTATATTACACCAATACTAAATACCAAGCTTGTCAGTTAAAAAGGGTAAGTGCTTTTGAGTAAGTTTTTCTTTATTGTTCATATATTTTTATTAGTTTGTATGCAGCAGAGCTTTGCTTCACAAACTTATTCTGAACAATTACAACGTATTACTAGCAACGAGCAACTGTCGCAAAGCTTTATAGTGAAATCAATACAAGATGATATCGGTTACGTTTGGATAGCAACTACCCAAGGCTTATATCGTTTTGACGGTTACCGAGCCACCCCTTACGAAAGCGCAACAGGTTTAAAAAACAATTATGTAATCAATATCTACAAAGCTAACGACGGCAAAATAATAGTTAGCACACAACTTGCTGGAAGCTATTTAATTGACCCATATACTTTAATAGCTGAGCAAATATATTCAGGACATTTGAATCAAAATGAAGAAAAGTTTTCTCCCATTACTGCAGTCGTTGAGCAGCCTACACACTTTTATTTTTCTATTGATTCCCACGTGTACCGTTTTGATAAAAAATCAAAAAAACTAGCACTCGTTGCATCTTTGCCTGATGAAAACATATTTATTCGAGCATTATCACTGCACCAACATATATTATATGTTGGTGCCGATCAGGGGCTATACGCTTATAGCTTTGACAATAACGAGCTCCAACAAATAGTACTCAATGACACCCAAGAAGTTACCAATGATAGTAACAATGTAAAATTTTTATCTATAGATGATGAACTTGGGTTGCTAGTTGGTACGGTTGAGGGGATGTATCGGATTGCTTTTAATGAAAATAAAAATATAAATCCCTCGGAATTATCAACATTAATTAATGACTATAATATTTGGGATTATGTAAACACACCCTATGGTGAATTTATTGCTACAGAAAGTGGGCTATTTGAATTTGATAGAGCAACCTCAAAACTCACCCCTATTTTAAATTTCAAAGATAGTAGCTACAACATAACAGAAAATACGATCAACGATATTATGTTTGATGAATCTGGTTTGTTATGGCTTGGTTCAAGAACCCATGGTGTATTAACGTGGGCAGCACAAACAAAAAAATTTAAAAGAGTCAGCCTACCGGATAATAATATTGTAAATGTTATTTACCAAGACACAGAACAATTGCTCTGGATAGGCACTGACGATGGGCTTGTTCGCTACAACTCAAAAACTAAAACGAGTGATTTATTTCTACAATCTAAAGATAAAAAAGCAGTTTATGGCTTATCTTCTATCGGAGATATTTTTTCTGCAAATAATAAAGGCGACAACTATCTATGGCTAGCGACTTTTTTTGGGCTTGAACTTTTCAACAAAGAAACAGGAAAGTTTGAACAAAACAAATTTATCACTGAGCATAAGCTAAATACTGACTATATATTTGGTATTGCTCAAGTCGCTCCTGATACCTTTGCTTACATCAATAATGATAATTTTTATATTTTTAACGCGAATACCGGCGAAAACAGAATTATCAAAGGATTAAAAGAGCAAGTTTCACCATTGCATGCTTACGCATTTCATGCTCCCTCAGAAGCTTATCCTGGTGAACTACTGTTAAGTACGTCTGACACGTTTTATCGTTTCAACGAAGAAACAGGCACGTTAATTACTATTTTTAAATCTAAAACGGCAAAAAACAACCTTTATCATACGGTAGAAAACTATTACTTAGACACTAAACGTGAACTGCTATGGTTAGCAACCACACAAGAGGGCTTAATTGCCGTAGACTCAAAAACATATCAAATAGTGCATACCTTTAATGCAAACAACTCTCTCAATACTAATGCCATTTATAAACTTATTGCCGATGACAATGACTTTTTATGGATTAGTTCTGACAACGGGTTATATCAACTTAATTTAAATACGTTAAACATAACCACTTATACAATTAAAGATGGCTTAAGCAACAACCACTTTACTGCACTTGCAGCAATTAAATTACAAAATAATGAACTCGTATTTGGTAATCGCAGTGGATTGCTGCAGTTTGACCCTAATCAATTTAATAGTGAGCAACAAAACACTGATAGCAAATTGGCGTTCACCGATATTAGCTTGTTTTCAAAGTCACTCAATTATGCGCCTGATAAATATCGTAATGCGCCGTTAATGCTAAAACACGATGACATGGGGTTAACAGTTCGGTTTTCTAATTTTGATTATAAAAATACAAGTAAAACTTATTACAAAGTAGAGTTGAGTGGTCCCTCATCTTTAAGTTATGACGATTTAAAATCTAATCATGTGTTTTTTACTAAATTACAACCCGGTGACTATAAACTATCAGTGTTTACTCAGCAGCGAAATGGAGTCATTACTAGTGATCCTGTAATGCTTAAGTTTAGTGTTGCCTATGCACCTTGGCAGTCTCCTATTGCTTACACATGCTACTTCCTCGCGGTGTTCATAATTCTGTTTTTATTTTTTTGGCAATACCGAAGCCGTAAAATAGCGATTGAACGCGCTCATCGAGCAGCCATTCATTCTAAAACTCAAACAGAGCTTGCACTAAAAAGTAATAAGAGTGGCGTTTGGAACTATAGCTTTGCAGACAACTCAGTTAATACAGCCAGAGGTGAAGAATTAGGCTATGAAAATATACCTGAGCGTATTGATATACATAGCTTCTTTAATATTATGCACCCTGATGAGCGTTATAGAATAGAAAATAAATGGAATGCATTTATAAAACAAACTCAGCCACAAGACTGGCAAGCGACATATCGATTACGTCACAAAGATGGCCATTGGTTGTGGTTTCATGACCTAGGGCAAATTATTTATAATGAAGACAGTAAAAAGCCTGAGTATGTATCTGGTATTTTTACTAATATTACCGAGCAGTTAGCAAATGAACAGCAAGCAAAAATACTCGGCGAAGCATTTAGCCAAATAAATGATTTTTTACTTATCCTAGACGAGAACCTAGTACCTTTCTCAGCAAATAGTAGCTTTATGGAGGTATTTTCTGATGATGGTGAAGGGGGTATTGTTACCTCAGAGTTATTTATAAAAGCCATTGGGCAAACTAAATGTAAAGAATTTGCAGCCACATTAAAAGCACTGCAACCAAAAGAAAATTGGCGAACTAATGCCTATGTAAATACCACAAAAGCAAAGCAACACCCTATTCATTTAAGCGCCACAGCTGTCGCTAATGAAAAAGGTAAAGTTGGGTATTATGTTGTTGTTATTACAGACTTAACCGAACAGAAACGCGCTGAAAATGAGCTGCGTTATCTGGCTAACTATGATGCGTTAACCGGGTTACCTAATCGTAGTTTAATGAATCAAAAGATTGAAAATGCCATAACAAAGGCCGCCAAAAACGACTTGCAATGTGCGGTGATATTTATAGATTTAGATAAATTCAAACCCGTGAATGATTCATTTGGCCACGCTGTGGGCGACAAATTACTGTGTAACATTACCGAAAGGGTTGCCCTATACTTAGGTGACCATGCAACCTTCGGGCGACAAAGTGGTGATGAGTTTTTAGTATTAATCGAAAATATTACCTCTATGTCCTCGCTACAAAATACGCTTAACGAAATGAGTAGTGAGCTGGCAAGTAAAGTTATTATTGATGACTTTTCTATCAATATTTCTGCCAGTATTGGTATTGCCTTGTACCCTCATGATGCAAACTCAACCGATGCTTTGATCCGTAATGCAGATATTGCCATGATGCATGCAAAACAAGCAGGTCGAAATGGATTTCAGTTTTTTAATGAAAAAATGAATGAGCAAATAAAGCAAAAGCTTATTCTTGAAAACGACTTAAAAGACGCCGCAAAAGATAATCAGTTCTTTAACCATTACCAGCCAGTGGTTAACACAAAAGATAAAACAATAAGCGGTGTTGAGTTATTAATGCGCTGGGAAAATCAAGGAAAATTAATCTCTCCGGCTTTATTTATACCGGTGGCAGAAGAAACAGGCCTAATTGATATGCTCACTGAACAAGCATTGCAACGTGCGATCACAGAGCTTGCGCCTATTCTTAGCGTTAACCCGCAGTTTTATGTGTCGTTGAACGTATCACCAAAACATATTCTGAAAGCTAACATAACCCAGCGACTGAGCGCTATACTTGAAAAAGCCAACATTAAACCACAGCAAATACGCCTAGAAATCACAGAAAACACGCTGCTAGAAGATAAGTACAAAGCAGCTAAACAACTCAAAAGCCTTCAGGCAGCTGGGTTTAAGCTATTTCTTGATGATTTTGGTACCGGCTATTCATCACTCACTTATTTGAGTCAATTTCCAATTAACGTAATAAAAATTGATCAAAGCTTTGTAAATAGTATTGGCATAGATAAAGGCGACGAGTCGATTATTAAGACTATTTACTCGCTTGCTGAAAACTTAGAGTTATATTGTATCGCAGAAGGGGTAGAGACACGGGAGCAACTCGACTTTTTAACGAATATAGGTTGTCATAAGCTTCAAGGTTACTATTTCGCCCGCCCTATGAGTGCCAACGATTTAATGAACCCTGAATGCTTTGAGATGATTATTGATTTGATATAAAAACGCAGTAATGAAAGTGAGTTGTTAACCTAGTTACTAAATTTATAGGTTAACAACTTAATGTATATGCTTGCATTCATAACTTTCAATTTGCAGTACACTGTTGCGAACATTAAATTTATCTGCAAGTAGTTTAATTACTTTTAAACGACACTCTTCATCATGCTTTTCTATAGTGCAATGTTGCTTCAACACCACGTGAGCACCCACGATAACCTTTTTATTTTTACGAACAACGGTAACATTGTGCACATTGGCAACGTGCTCCATGCTGGTTATTTCTGTTTCGATATCTTGAACTTCAGGCAGTTTTGCTTTATTTGAGCGTAGTCCTTTAATACAACTAATTATCACCTTAATCCCCGTAAACAATACAAATGAGGCAATTAACATACTCGATAAAATATCAATCACATTCCAACCTGTTATGTAAATTAGTACACCGGCTACAAAAGTAGAAACAGTCGAAATTAAGTCAAAAAACGAATGTAAAAAAACCGCATACACGTTAATGCTGGCCTTACGACCCTTATAAAGTACCCATGCTGCCGCACCATGAAATAAAAAACCAATAGCAGCAATCACCGACATTAAATAGCTATTTATAACCAGCTCATGCCCACCTTTGTGATGCATAAAGCGCTCAGCTCCCTCAAATAAAATAAGTAAACTAATGGCGAGATATAAAATCCCGTTGATCAGACCACCGATTAATTCAGCTTTTTGATGGCCGTCGTTGTAAGTTTTAGCCAGATGAATAGCAAAGCTAGAAGCAATAAGTGCTATAAATAATGAACTGTTATGAACAAATAAATGGCCTGCATCGGCAAGAACAGCCAGTGAATTAGCATAATAAGCACCTATAAGCTGAATCACCATAAACGAACAGGTAATTGCAAGTGCAATTAGTAGACGGCGACGGGAGGCGTGATGTGTGGTTATTTCTGTCATGAAATATAAAAGGCCTTTACTGGAAACAAAGTAAGCTCATGAAAAAAAAGCAAATTAGAAAGTACGTAATGATATACAGTCACAATTGTAATACGAAGACCAATTAAACGCACTAAAAACTTA